>CBJNAR010000958.1:0-2121 GCA_966434075.1 uncultured bacterium | reverse complement strand
CGTCGCCCCGCCCTGGAACACGGCCAGCCGCCGGAACAACCGCTGTTCCTCTGCGTCCAGCAGATCGTAGCTCCAGGCGATAGCGGCCCGCAATGTTTGCTGGCGGGTGGGTAGGTCGCGCGCCCCGCCGGTCAGCAGCGGCAATCGGCGCTCCAGCCGGGCCAGTAACGCCTCCGGTCCCAGCAGTTTGCTGCGCGCCGCCGCCAACTCGATTGCCAGCGGCAGCCCATCCAGCCGGGCGCAAATCTCGGCCACCGCCGGCGCGGTAGCATTAGTCACCGTGAAGTCAGGCTTAACGGCCAGCGCAGACGCGATAAACAGGCGCACCGCCGCATACTGACCCAGCCCTTCGACCGTCGGTGCGGCGGCGCCGGGCGGCAACGCCAGCGGCGGGACGGGGAACTCATGCTCGCCACGCAGGTGCAGGGGCGCGCGGCTGGTCACTAGCACCTGGAGGCCCGCGACCCCGGCCAGCAGCTCGGCCACGACGGAGGCAGCCACCAGGATCTGCTCGAAGTTGTCCAGCACCAGCAGCAGGCGCTTGTCGCGCAGGTAGTCCTGCACGGCTTGCAGCAGCGATCGGCCGGGCGCCTCGCGCACGTCCAGAGCCGTGGCGATAGCCGAGGGGACCAGTGCCGGGTCGGAGAGCGGAGCCAAATTGACAAACCAGGCGCCGTCGGGCAGATCCTCCAGCCGATCGGCGGCCGCCTGCAGCGCCAGGCGCGTCTTGCCCGTGCCACCCGCCCCTGTCAGTGTCACCAGGCGGACCGCGGGCCGGCGCAGGAGTTGGGCGACCGCCGCAAGCTCGGTTTCCCGACCGATCAGCGGAGTAGGCTGGACCGGCAGGTTGTGGGACCGGGCATCAAGCGTCTTGAGCGGGGGGAAAGCGTCGGCGTGCCCCGTGGGTGTCACTTGCCAGATGTGCTCGGGCCGGATCAAGTCCTTCAGGCGGTGCTCACCTAGGTCCAGTAAACCGACCTCTCCAGGCAAGGCATCTCGCACGAGTTGATAGGTGGCGGCAGTGAGCAAGATCTGGCCGCCGTGGCCGGCACTCAGCAAGCGGTGAGCCCGATAGAGCGGCGGGCCGACATAGTCGTCGGCGCGCTCCTCAGCGACGCCCGTGTGCAGGGCCATGCGCACGCGTAGCGGCCCAATCGCCTCCGGCCATGGTTCCGCGGCCAGCGCACGCTGAGCGGCGAGCGCGGCGACCAGGGCGGCGGGCGCCGTCTGGAAGGCGGCCTGGAAGGCGTCGCCGATCTGCTTGTAGGCCCACCCCTCCTGGGCGGCAATTGCCGCGCGCAGGATCGCTTCCTGGCGGGCGAACGCGGCGGGCATCAGATCGGGATGCGCTTCCCAGCGCCCCGTGCTCGCTTCGATGTCCGTGAACAGAAACGTCACCGTTCCGCTTGGCCGGTCCGGCATCAGGGTACGTCCTCCCAACTTCATTATAGCAGAGCCACCTGGAGCGTGGATACGCGCCTTGGGCCAGAAGGGGCAGGGTCATGTCCCTGGCCGGAGTGTGCCCGGTAATGTGCATTTTTCGTGGTGCAGATCGGCCTACCGGCCTATGCTGGAGATAGCCAGGAGCCACAAGTGCGCGGGCGGTGGCGGGGCAACCGGATTGCATGACGGCGCCTGTAAAGGCGGACTCCCGGTCTTTCCGCAGCGAAAGGTTCATAACCGGCTCTAGAGGAAGGACCACCGGGCGCAACTCCCGCCGCGCTAGCCCATTCGAGTAGGGACTTGCTCGGCCTCGCATACGCAATCAAGTGATGTGCCGGCCTCCGCTCTTGCCTACACTGAAGGCAATGAGCCACCGGCTCCCGGCAGCATTCCGCGGCAGATCCGCCGCACATGGATTATGGAAAGGAGAGGACCCTGGTTGCGCCATGGCAGTATGTAGCACCAGGTCCGGCAGCGTATGCGCCCACCCAGTCTGATTTCGGCTTTACGGCTCACCGGCGTGGTGCTGGCGCTGGCCGGCGCCCTGTGGTCCAATCCACGCGCGCACGCGAGCACCCCACATACCCCGCCACTAGCGGCGTCCAGGGCGCAGGTGCGCCCCGCCCCTGATGGGTCCCAAGTCTATGTCCTACCACAACTGCCGGTCCATCTCTGGCG
>CBJNAR010000957.1:0-2124 GCA_966434075.1 uncultured bacterium | reverse complement strand
CGTTGCCGGGCACGGTCTTGACGGTGCCGCAACTGGCGACGGTCCAGTCGCGCACGAAGCGCCCGGCCTGCGTGGGATCGCCGGTCGTGATCGCGCCCTGCACGGGCGGGATCGTCGGCGTGGCCGTGGGCGTGTTGGTCGGCGTGCCCACTGGCGTGCGGGTGGGCGTGCCGCTCACCGGGGTCGGCGTCCGGGTGGGCGTGCGCGTGGCGGTGGGCGGGGTGCCGGTGGCCGTGGGCACCTGGGGCATGGGCGTGCGCGTGGCCCGCGTGCCCACATCGTAGTAACCCTGGCCGCCGCACGTGCGCGGCGACCCGTCCCAGTAGCCCGCGAAGTTGTCGAGGATATTCGCCATGAACTGCTCGACGCGATGGTCGGCGTCGTTGGAGAGCGCGTAGGACTGGAAGACCTGGTTGGGGTAGGAGTGGTCGATCAGGCCCCAGGCAAAGTGGATACTGCCCGCGGCGAAGACCTTCGCCCCGCTTGCCGCCGTGTAGATGGCCGAGTTCTGGGCCAGCGCCACCCCATGCGCGTTGATCACCGTGCCGCTGGAGATCACGTCGAGGCCCGGCGGGGTATGCCCATTGTCGTGGACCGCGGCCCACTCCTCCCCGATGATGTTGTTCACCTGGTCGCCGGGCTGGAGGCCGGTGCAGTCGAAGTACCAGCGGGTGGCCGGGGCGCTGATCACCCAGGGATAGTTGTAGCGCGCGTCGTCATAGTACGACTGGTAGCCGACGCCGACCAGGATATTGTCGGGGCGTTGCAGGATGGGGCCGTCAAACTCGACGGTGGTATAGGGCGCGGTGTGCGTGGGGTCGAGCGCGGGGTCTTTGTAGCAGGTGATAATCCGGTTCGGCCCGACCGGCGACGACTCCAGGCGCACGCTCCAGTAGGTCTCGTTGGCCGAGGCAAAGACCATGTTGACCCCGGCGGCCAGGGCGTTTTCGACGTTATCGCGCTCGCCCCAGGTCCAGTATTCGGGATGGCCCACTTCGAGCACGACCTTGTGGTTGAGCAGTATATTGGGGTTGGTCGCGGTGTCCACGTCGCTGATGTAGGTCACGTCGTAGCCCGAGGCCTCGACCCAACGCAGCATATCGACATCGTGGGTGAAGAAGGAGCCGGTGCCCGCGCCGTCAGCATAGGGCCGGTCGAAGGACACCTGATAGCCGCGCGGCCGGCCCTCGTTATTGCGCGAGAGGTAAAGGCTTTCGCCGCCGTAGTCGTTATACGCCTGATTGGTCATCGACGCTTCCTGGAAGACAAAATCGGCGTTGTAGGTGTCGTTGCGGACGGTGAAGTAGACAAAGATGCGCCGCCCCTGGTCGCTGTCCATGCGCAGCAGATAGATGCCGCTGACCCAGGCGGCGTTGGTGGGCAGGGTGAAGGCGGCGGCCCAGGGGCAGCGCACCAGGCCGGTCGAACTGGTGCGGGTGCAAGCGGGCTGCGGCGAGGTGGCGACCGGTCCGCCCGTGGTGATCAGGCGGGCACCGTGGTTTTGGTAGTAGCCCAGCCGGTACAGCCGCCAGGTGATCGAGCTACCGGCGTTGTTGACGTAGATGCTGATCGGGTTGCCCGCGTTCACGCTGGTCGCCCCGGCATAGGCGTTGAGCTTGGGCGGGTCGTTCCAGCCGATGTCGGCCCACTCGTCCGTGCCCGGCAGCGCGTTCTCGGTGACGATGCGGTTGTTCGCCGTGCGCGCCGCGCTATGCGGGGCCGCCGCCTGCGTGCGCGTTGCCGGATTCAGGGCACTCCACAGCCCCGCGCCCAGCAGCACGAAAGCGCAAACAAGCGTGAGCATGCCAATGAGCCGGATGGGCGCGGGCTTGTGCAGATGCTGAAACATATTGGTGCCTCTCTGAAGGGAGTCGGGGCCGGGCTAATTCTGGTCCCCTTGTAGTGTAGCACAGCCGGATTGAAATAGGATCTAGTTCTTGACGGATTGAATACTGCACAGCCCAGTTCTTGCTAAGTTGATATCTCTCCGCCGGTTCGATATGCGTCAAGTATCGTTCGCCAGCCGGCGGAGACCGGGGCATGCCGGGGTCTGCTTGGCATCGGCCCCGCGCCTACCGTATAATGTGCAGATAAGTTATGGAGCAGACAACCGCGCATGAGAAA
>CBJNAR010000956.1:0-2129 GCA_966434075.1 uncultured bacterium | reverse complement strand
CAGGTTGAAGACGGTGCGCACGCGCAGTTCGGCGCGCACCGGCCCGGCATGACGCATGGCCGGGTGGTACTTCGGCGCGAACATGAAGCCGATGTGTGTGTCGGCCAGCGTGCGGGCCACGTCCTCCGGCCCCAACTGGATATTGACGCCCAGGGCTTCGAGCACATCGGCGCTGCCGCAGCGCCCGCTCATGGCGCGGTTGCCGTGCTTGGCGACGTAGGCCCCGGCGCCCGCGGCCACGCAGGCGGCGGCGGTCGAGATGTTGAAGGTGTGGCGCCCGTCGCCGCCGGTGCCGCAGGTGTCCACCAGCACCACGCCCTCCGGTCCCTCGACCGGCACGGCGTGGGCGCGCATGACCGTGACGAACCCGGCCATCTCCTCCTCGGTTTCGCCCTTGAGCCGCAGGGCCACCAGGAAGGCGGCGATCTGGGCGGGCGTGGCCTGGCCCTCCATGATCTCGCCCATGGCCGCTTCGGCCTCCTCCATGGTCAGCGATTGCTTCTCCACCAACTTCGCCAGTGCTGCCTGGATCATGGCGCTTCCCCTTTCCCGACAAATAAAAAACCCCCGTCCCAGCCAAGGGACGAGGGCCAAAAGCCGTCTCGTGGTGCCACCCTAATTCCGCGCTCACCGCCGCGGGGTATACCCCGGCCCGGTTCGCGCGCTCCTGACGAGTACCCTGCCTCTTTGCAAGGTCGATACCCGGCTCCCGCTAACGGGGGAGCGGCCCGGCGCAGTCTACTGGGGCGCAAGCCCGTTCGGTGCGCGACTCCCAGATCCATTCGCTGCCCGCGCTGAGTCCGGTTTCCACCCGCTCCGGCTCTCTGTGCTCCCGCTACGGCAGGTACTCGTTCTGTTCGCAGTCGTTGCTGATGCGGTTGTTGGGCCATTATAGCAGGATGCGCGCGGGGCTGTCAAGCACTTTGCCGGCATCTGGTTCCAACGGTGTAGCACCGCGGAGCCGCAGAGGACGCAGAGCGGAAGACCAAAAGCAAGCGCTACGTACTCTGCGTCTCCGCGGTGTTTTCGTTCTTAGTCGGGCAGAATCAGGGAAACAAAACCGGGGCGCCCAAACGGACGCCCTAGTTTTGCGGTACATAGCTTACCAGTGGATCTGGATCGTGGTGCCGATGGGCGCCCAGTTGTAGATCCAGGCGGCGGCATCCGTCGGCAGGTTGACGCAGCCGTGGCTCATCGGGTGGCCGAAGTTGTGGTGCCAGTAGGTGCCGTGCAGAGCGTAGCCACCGGTGTAGAAGTACATCACGTAGGGCACGTCGGGCAGGTAGTAGGCGTCGGCGCCGGAACCGCCGCGCATGTCATCGTAGCGCAGCTTGGTCTGGATCTTGAACGTGCCGACCACGGTCGGGTACGAGGGCACACCGGTCGAGACGAGCGTGGTGAACACGGGCGTGCCGCCCTCATAGGCCACCAGCGTCTGCGTGCTGAGGTTCACGTCGATCCACTTGCCCTCGCTGGGGCTGCCGGGGGGCGGGGTCGGGGGCAGTGTGGGCACCGGGGTCGCGGTGGGGCGCGGCGCGGGCCGGCTCGTCTTGTCGCCGACCATGATCTCCAGCACCTGGCCCGACATGATGTAGTTCGGGTTGTCGAGCTGGTTGCGGGCCACGATGGCGTCCACGGTGGTGTTGTAGCGCCGGGCGATGGCGAACACCCCGTCGCCGGGTTGCACGGTGTACTGGACCAGCGTGCCGTCCACCGGGCCGGGCGTCGCCGTCGGGGTGGGCGGCAGCGGCGCGGAGCCGTCCGGGATCACCAGCACCTGCCCGGCGAAGAGCATGTTCGGGTCGGTGATGCCGTTCACCTGGGCCAGGCGATCCACGTTCACGCCGTAGCGCGCGGCGATGCCGGTCAGATTATCGCCGGGCTGCACGGTGTAGCGGGTCACGCCGGGCGTAGCCGTAGGCGGCACAGGAGTCGGCGGGACCGGCGTGGCCGTGGGCGGCGCGGGTGTGGGCGGCATGGGGGTCGCCGACGGCTGGGCCACCGGCACCTCGGTCGCGGGCGGCGGGACGGCGGGCGTCTCGGTCGGCGCCGGAGCCGCGGGCGTGCCGGTCGGCGGCGCGGGTTGGGTTGGGGGTATGGATGGGACGGGCGGCGTGGGCGGCGCCGGC
>CBJNAR010000955.1:0-2132 GCA_966434075.1 uncultured bacterium | reverse complement strand
CCATATTGTGAAATCCTTAACTTGACGCGGATGGGGTATACCCCAGCCGGGCGCTCCCGCTACCGAGTGGATAGCTGCTTCATAATGCGCCCAGCCCGCGCAGGCGGGCTTCGTCAACGTAGCCCGCCCCTTGAGGGGCCGGGCGGGGCCGCCCGCTAGCCCAACCGCCCGTAAAACACCTCGGTGTCGTACTCCAGCGTCACCTGGCCGTTGACGGCGTGGGCGGCGAAGAGGGCGGCCAGGGCGTCCATCAGCGGGGTGTAGGTGGGGTCGCCGGGTTCGGGGGCGTAGGACGACGAGCGCAGGCGGCCCGTCAGCCCGGCCAGGTCGAAGTGCTGGGCGTTGGCGAAGTGCGCCGTCTGCCAGGGCGCCGCGCCGAACAGGGCGCGGATGCTCGCCTCGGCGCTGCCCTCGTCCTGTTCCGCCGGGTAGGTCGGGGCATAGGTCCGCAGCAGATCCTCGAAGCCCGCCAGGAACGGCGTGGAGCCGGTGCGCCGCACGTTCCAGACCAGCACCACCCAGCCGCCGGGCCGCAAGATGCGCCGGAACTCGGCCCGCGCGCCCACCGGGTCGAACCAGTGGAATGCTTGCCCCGCGGTGACGAAGTCCACGCTCGCATCGGGTAGGGTGGTGGCCTCGGCACGGCCGTCCACCGCCTGATAGCCGGGATAGCCGGCCAGCAGCCGCGCCCCGGCCTCGCGCATCTCGCGGTTCGGCTCCACGCCCAGCACCCGGTTGCCCTGGGCCAGGAACAGCTCGGCCAGCCGCCCGGTCCCCGCCCCGATGTCGGCGATCACCGCCTCCGGCGTCAGCCCGCACGCACGCTGAACCAGCGCCAGCACCTCGGGCGGATAGCCGGGCCGGTATTTCACATAGTTGTCCACCCGCCGCGAAAAGCGCTGCGTCGGATCGTTCATGCTGCGGTCTCCTCCTCTGTGCTACCGGAAAGCGACTACACCGCGTCACCCACGGCGACCTCGTGCGCCCCCGCCGCCGTGTAGCGCACACAGGGGTCGTAGCCCGCCGCCAGGATGCGCGCCCCTTCGACGCGCAGCCCGGCGCGCTCAGTGAGGGCGAGGACCGGGAAGCCGGTGGCAGCGACATAGGCGCGGATGCGGGAGGAGTCGTCGTTGGCGACGTAGTGGCACCAGACGGCATAGCCGCCCAGCAGGTCAAGGCCGCGCGTATCGGTGAGGCCCGCCACATTCGGGTCGATATGCGCGGCGGGGCCGATGTCGCGGCCCAGGATGATGGCACCCGCGCTGCCGCCGTAAACCGCGCCGCCCGCCGCGATGAAGTCGCCCAGCAAGCGGTCGAAGCCGGTGCGCCGCAGCAGGTCCAGCAGGTGAAACGTGTTGCCGCCGCCGATATAGATGCCGTCGAAGTTGGTCAGGTGCCCGGCCTCGCGCCCGGCCAGGTCGGTCCACATCTCGATGGCCCCGACGCCGAGCGGGCGGAAGACCGCCGACACCCAGACCAGGTCATCCCGGTAGCCCGCCGGGTTGCCGGTGGCGACGGGCAGGTAGAGCATGCGCCCGCCCGGCCCGATCCAGCCGGCGAACAGGGCGTCGAGCGGGTGCGAGTCGGGCGCGTCGCCGCCCCCGGCGAGAATCAAGCGTGGCGTGGGCATGGGCCTCTCCTCTGCTGTGCCGCGGTTCCACGCCCATCTTACCCCGTCCGCCCCGGCAATACAAGCGGCGCACGATACATTTGCGACGTTTATTCACCGCGAAGGAACGAAGGCAACGAAGGAATTATGGGTGTTCACCGCGAAGCAACGAAGGCTTTCCGAGAATAAAGATTCACCCCCTTTGAATCTTCGTTGCCTTCGTTGCTTCGCGGTGAACTTGCGCCGGAGCGAGGCACGGATATTGGTGAGGAGCCGGGCATGAGCAAAGCCTATGACGCCGTGGTGGTGGGGGCGGGGCCGAACGGGTTGGCGGCGGCCATCACGCTGGCGCGCGCCGGGTGCGCGGTGCTGCTGCTCGAAGGCCGGGCCACGGTGGGCGGCGGCGCGCGCTCGGCGGAACTGACCCTGCCCGGCTTCGTGCACGACATCGGCTCGGCCATCCACCCGCTGGCGCTCGGCTCGCCCTTCTTCCGCGACCTGCCGCTGGGCGACTACGGCCTGG
>CBJNAR010000954.1:0-2137 GCA_966434075.1 uncultured bacterium | reverse complement strand
CACGTGCGGGTTCTCCGCCGCGAGCTCATCGGCGATCTCGCCGGTGCGGTCCTTGCTGCCGTCGTCAACGACCAGCACTTCATAATCGGTAAAGAGGGTGGGGAGCACGTCGGCTGCCTGCCGCACGACGGCCTCGATATTGGGTTCCTCGTTGTGCGCAGGAAGTATCAACGATAGTTTGCCGTCGATCACAAAAGTCTCCTGAACTGGTATGTCTTCTTTGACAACGCGATCGGGTGATGCGCTGGGGAGAGACTCATAGAACATTGTAGCAGGCCCGCAAGAGGCCACCGTCGTCCATTATAACACACGCCGCCCCGGCTGCCAAACGCGAGCCCCTGCGCGCGGTGTTACATGGATCATTACGCGCCTCCCCGGCGATTATTACACGGTCCGCGCGCCGGTCACTGGAGGAAGCCGAAGTAGTCGGTGACGAGCGAGAGGATCATCAGCACGGCGACGACCAGGGCCGTGGTGAAGGCCCGCGTGCGGTACGCCTGGCTGGCCCGGATGGACGGCGCGGGCAGGGCGATGGCGGCGCGCCAGTAGAGGAACGCCCCCGCCAGCACCAGGATCGCCTCGACCACGACGCTGATGCCGGGGTAGTCCCAGAGGCCGAAGCCGAGCAACGGCAGGTTGCCCGCGTTGCCGGGCAGGATGGGCAGGTCGGGCCGGTGGACGATCAGATCGAGCACCCAGTGGGAGAAGATCATCAGGCCGATAGTCAGCGCGCCCCGTTGCCCCCACGCGCGGCGCACGAGTAGCGTGCCCAGCAACGCCAGCACGATCGCGCTGAGCAGCGAGTGGGTGTAGGGCGCCGAAATGATCGCCCCGCCATAGGCGTTGGGATGCGCGGGATCGACCGGGCGCAGGCCCTCGATCCCGGCCAGATAGAGGATCACGAATAGCACGTCCAGCAACTGGGTGCTGAGCATCAGTGCCCACAGCGGCACGCTCGGCGATTGGGACTTCGCGGCAGCCGCGAGGCCAAAATGACCCGCAAACATCAGAGTCGCTCCCGGCGTCCGCGGGTCAGGGGCTTCGGCCAGTTGAGCTGCGCATCAAGCCAGCCCGCCACGCCCACGAACAGAATCATAAAGATGATAAACGTCATGTGTACTGCGATCTCCTGTAACGATCTAGAATCCCGGTTCGCCCCGCCCGCGCCGGCCCGCGGCGACCAGCCGGCGCAGGAGGGGCGCCACGCGGTAGCGTTCCTCGTGGTAGTAGTTGTAGAACGCATCCAGCACCTGCACGACCAGCGGCAGGCCCAGCTTATCGCCCCAGGTCAGCGGCCCCAGCGGGTAGTTGACGCCGAGCGTCATGGCCGTGTCGATGTCCGCCGCCGAGGCCACGCCCTCGCCGAGGGCAAATGCGGCCTCGTTAATAATACCGCAAACGACCCGCCCGATCACATAGGCGCCCAGCGGCTCACGGCCCAGGATGGCCTCGTCGGCGCCCGCCGCGTTGAGCCAGCTTGCCAGCTCACGCTCCAGGCTGCCGGGCAGCAGGCCCAGGGGCAGCGCCGCGTAGGCGGCATCGACGGCCAGCAGCGGGTTCGGGCCGGCGGGCTTGCCGGCCTCGTAGAGATAGAACCCGCGCCCGGCCTTGCGCCCGATCATGCCCGACTCGACCAGCCGCCGCTGGATGGGGTGGGGCCGGTAGCGCGGCTCGCCGAAGAAGGCGGCATAGACCGACTCGGTCACGGCGAAGTTCACGTCGATGCCGATCAGGTCCATCAACTCGAACGGCCCCATGCGGAACCCGGCCAGCTTCACCAGCCGGTCGACCTCCTCCACGGGCAGGATGTTTTCGCCCAGCATGCGCAGCGCCTCGGCGTAGAAGGGCCGCGCCACGCGGTTGACGATGAAGCCGGGCGTGTCGCGCGCTTGCACCGGCGTTTTGCCCATGGCGCGCGCCAGGTCCACGATGGCCGCCGCGACCGCCGGATCGGTGCGCTGCCCGGCGACGACCTCGACCAGGGCCATGACCGGCGCCGGGTTGAAGAAGTGCATCCCCACCACGCGCTCCGGGCGCTGCGTGGCCGCGCCCAGCGCCGTGATTGACAGCGACGACGTGTTGGAGGCCAGGATGGTGTCGGGACCGCACATCTGGTCGAGCGCGGCGAACAGTTCCT
>CBJNAR010000953.1:0-2140 GCA_966434075.1 uncultured bacterium | reverse complement strand
GGGATCTCCTATACGGGAATCCTATACTGGCGCGTTCCTGTTTACCGATGTGCAGGGCAGCACCCAGCGGTGGGAGCAGCATCCCGCCTGGATGGAGCAGGCGCATCGCCGCCACGAAGCCATCCTGCGAGCGGCCATCGCGGCCCACGGCGGCTGGGCCTACAAGCAGATCGGTGTGACCATAAGGATTTATAGTGGCATCATTTGGCTATGGCCCAGCACTTCCGTGGGAGCACGCAGGGGGCAAGGCGATAGCCGCAAGGTCGTCTCGTGGGGCGACCCTTTGACTCAGGTGCCGTGCATCGAGGCCGAGATCAGGCGGTTGATTGAGCTAGGTCCGCGGGACCTCATCGCAGAGGCGCCGGGTCGGCTCGTATTGCTGGGGCACGAATAGGTTGTAGCTGCCGACCATGGAACCGGCCGGCAACCAAGCTACCGGGATTGGCCCCGGCCGGTTGCCGATGGACTGCTAAGCCTGTAGGGTGCGAAAACTGCATCAGGATGCTGAACCACCGCTAAGCGGGACCAAAGCGTTTCACATTGGTGCTGTCCATAATATCGCGCCCGCCGCGGATTGGTGCTGCGCAGACAGAGCTCTGCCAGGGCCGAAACAGCAGCACCTTGCCGGGCTGTCCCGGCTCAGAACGCCACACCGGCGACGAGAATCACGTTGGCGTAGTAGGTGAACTCGCCGGTACGGATTACGGCGCGTGCGTTCTGCGTCTGCCGCTTGAACTCCGTATGGGGTACTTCTTGCACAGGGATCGTGCCGAGCGCCGACACCAGTTCTTCGTGAAAATCGGGGCTGACCTCGCGCTGCTCACTTGCGATGATAACCGACTCGACGGCCAGGTCTTCCAGGATCGGGTGCAGAACCTGCATGAACGACGGAACCCCGCCGCTGATTGCCAGGTCGATGCGCTGCACCCCAGGCGGCACCGGCAGGCCCGCGTCGGCGATGACCAAGGTATCGGTGTGCCCTAACCGGGCGATTAGCTCGGAAAGCTCGTGGTTCAAAATGCCGCGTTTCTTCATCGTGGCGCCTCCTATACCTGGTTCTTGAGGAACTCGTCTACTTCCAACCGCGTGGGCAGAGATGGTTGGGCCCCCGCTCGGGTGACGGCTAGCGCCCCGGCTGCATTGCCCCAGCGCAAGGTCTGCTCAGGCGCCATGCCGGCCGCCAGGCCGACCGCGAACGCGCCGGCGAAGGCGTCTCCCGCCGCTGTCGTATCCACGGGACGCACGGCGAAAGAGGGGGCGGCCACACTCGTGCCATCCTGGCTGACCAGCAACGATCCTTCGGCACCTAGCGTTACCACTACGGCCTGGGCTCCCAGGGTCTGCAACGCGCGGGCGGCATCCTCGGGGTGGGCAGGCGGCGTGCCGGCCAGCAGACCGGCTTCGACTTCGTTGACTATAAGGTAATCGATACGGGCAAGGAGCGCAGGCGGCAAGGGCTGGGCCGGAGCCGCATTCAGGATCAGCGTGACACCACCGGCTTGTGCAAGTGCCGCGGCATATTGGACCACCTCCAACGGGATCTCCAACTGCATCAGCAGGATGTCCGCGCCGGTGATAAGGGGACGAGCGGCGTCGATATCAGCCGTCGTGATGCGCCCATTGGCTCCCGGAACCACAATGATCGTATTCTCACCGCTGTCTTCTACCGTAATAAGAGCGACCCCCGTGGCCTGCCCGTCGTCAACGGTCAACCGCTCAGTGCTGATGCCTTCCTGCACGAGATTGTGCCGGAGCACACCGCCAAAAGCGTCTCCGCCCACCCGGCCAATCATCGCCACCTCGGCGCCCAGGCGGCGCGCGGCCACGGCCTGATTCGCGCCCTTGCCACCTGGGATCGTCTGGAATACTCCGCCCAGGATCGTCTCCCCGGCGAGCGGGAACCGCGGCACGCGCACCACCAGATCCATGTTGATGCTGCCGACCACGGCGACTTTTGCCATTGTACTGCCTCCTTGCCGCGACCTCAGTGACACGCGGCGTACGTGCCGGGACAAACCGAACAGGGAGGGTGTTGCGGATACAACACCCTCCCCACCGGCACTACTTATCTGCTCCTATTTAGGCCCGAAGACACCGAACTGATCGGCATTCTGAGGCGTGACCAATACGCAGTCCACCG
>CBJNAR010000952.1:0-2146 GCA_966434075.1 uncultured bacterium | reverse complement strand
GGTACCTGGTGTTGAGCACCATCGAAACCCCGCCCCCCGTGCCGCGCTGGGGGTTGGCGACCCAGAGCGGCGGTCTCTGCCCGACGGCCACCAGCACCCCGCGCGTCTCGCCCACGCCGACCCCGCCGCCACTGGCCGCGTGCGAAACCACGTCCGCCGCCGGTTTACCGCTGTACATGACCGACTACGGCGTCTACACTTCCACGCTGACCATCGCGCGACCCGGCACCATCCGCAGCATCACCATGCCCAACCTGAACCTGGCGAACACGCGCGGCGTCGCGCTGACGGGTTCGCTGCTCGCGCCCGATCCCAATGTCCGCGGCATCCTGTTCGATTGGAGTTGCGGCAGCCAGGCCCGCATGAACGTCACCCTGGACGACACGGCACGGCGCGACATCAATTCGGCGCTCTGCCCGCAGGCAGGCGGCCCCACGCCAGTGCCCGGCACTGTCTTCTCCGGGGCCTATGCGCCAGGGCCGAACGCCCTGGGCATCTTTACCGCCGCCGAAGCGCAGGGCACCTGGCAGTTGCAACTGCTGTTGCCGCCGCCCATCGGGATGCGTGGCGGTCCCGATCAGGCGGACGCCGGGCCACTGTCCACGCTCTGGCCGGGGCGCGGCCTCGTACAGAGCCGGGCGCTCCAGCCGGCGCTGCTGGCCCAGCTCACCTCGTGGAGCCTCAATATCTGCTACGTCCCCTAGATACAGCAGGGGCGCCGTGCAGCCTGCCACACGGCGCCCCTGCTTCTCTAGTCTCTTCCCCGTTCGCTCAGCGTCCGGCCGGCAGGCTGCCAAGAAAGTCGAGCACGATCCGGTTGAAGGCGTTGGGTGCCTCCATCGGCACCATATGCGCCACGTTCGGCAGCACCACTTTGCGCGCGCCGGGGATCTCCGCCGCCAGCGTCTCGGCGTTCGCGACCGTATTCGGCGTGTCCGCGTCCCCGACGATCACCAGCGTCGGCGCGTGGATCTCGCCCAACCGCCCGGCTGCCGGGGGATCGAGCGGCTGGAACGTGCCTTCTTCTCCCGCAAACTCGCGCTCCAGGTTGGGCCGCTCCATGCTCTCCACCGCCTGCCGAAGCGCCGGGTCAATGGCATCGCGCGCGCGGCCCGGCCCCACCACCCAGAGGTCCATCTCCAGTTCCAGCACCCGGTCCAGGTCCCGCGCCTCATACGCCGCGTCGATTGGCTCGAACAGCGCCTTCGAGTCCTCCGATGGCCGGCTCCCGCTCACTCCCGCGGCGACCGGGATCAGCGCCGTGACCATTTCCGGATGTGCCAGTGTGAAATCGACCGCCGTCATGCCCCCGATCGACACGCCGATCACATGGGCCTGCGCGATGCCGAGGTACTGCAGCAACCCGTAGAGGTCCTGGTAGAGCCCGTACGGCCCCGGTGGCATCGCCGACTGGCCCAACCCGCGCAGATCATAGCGAATCACGCGATATTGCCGGGCAAACAGCGCGAACTGGTTGTCCCACATACGGCGATCCGCGATCCCGGCGTGGATGAGCACAAGGGGATGGCCGGTCCCGGCCACTTCGTAATACAAGCGTGCGCCGTTCACCTCGGCGAACCCCGTCTGCGACTCAAGCTCAGCCATGCTACTTCTCCTTTGGCACTAATGAGCGAACGGTCAATCCCTCTGATTATAGCACACTTGTACTACTACTCGGGTAACTCGTTGCGTACTTGCAGCCCTAGACAATGATTTTAAGCCGATCATTGATTTTCTTAAGTTTCATATAAATCGGTCTAAAGTCGTAGTCCCAACCTATTGACTTTTTCCCAGAAGCATGTTAATATGGACCCATCGGAAATAAAGATTGTTAAGTCCGAAGTTAATTTTCTCAAGGTACCAATAAGGAGGACTACCATGGACCGCATCATCGCCAACCTGCACATCCAGATCAGCCGCCAGCCCAAGCAGACCGCCCTCGGTGGCCGGACGCAGGACAAGGAACTCCGCGCGGCGCGGCAGGCACGCGCTATCCAGGAATACACCCGCCGGCGCGAACAAACCCACAGCGAATTTCTGCTGCAGGGCGGGCGCTAATCGTCCGCCCCGCAGCAACAGACCGGCTTCCACGAGCCGGTCTGCTGTTTCTGGCGCGGTATCCCCAGCGAATTATTGCCCCTGATCC
>CBJNAR010000951.1:0-2147 GCA_966434075.1 uncultured bacterium | reverse complement strand
AATCGTTGCGGCATCGGGGCCGCTGTTGCCTGCCGCTGCCACCACGACCAGCCCTGCCTGCCAGGCGCGCATGACGGCCTGGTTCAGCGGGTCGGCCCAGTACGGGCCCTGGACCGGCGCATAGAGCGAGAGATTGAGCACGCGCACGTTATACGTGGCCTTGTTCGCGACGACCCAGTCGATGGCCGCGATCACGCCGGAGTAGGTGCCGGCCCCGGTGCTGTCCAGGGCACGGGCCGCCAGCAGGTTCACCTGCGGCGCTACACCCACCGGCGCGGGCGGCTGGTTCGCGGCCAGCCGCGTCGCCCGGTTGTCGGTGATGGTAGAGATGACGTGCGTGCCGTGCCCGTTCTGGTCGGTGCTGTTGAACGCGGCGGCGCCGTTGTTGCCGTTGGCCGCGCTGCGCGGCAGGAAATCCCGATAGACGAAGCAGCGCCCGGCCTTTTCGGCCACCAGCGTGCCCGTCGCCGGGTCCGCATCGGCCCAATCCCCCGGTTGTGAGGCGTTAACCAGCCCCGAATCGACCACGGCCACCGTGACGCCCCAGCCCTGGAGCGGCGGCCGTTCCTGCTGCGTCGTGGACACCGTGACCCGGCCACCGGCGCAGGCCGTCCGCGGGCCGGTGACGGTCTGCTGCTGCAAGCCGGTCACATCGGTGGCGGCCGCCGGGTAGAGCAGATAGCCGCGGGTGTCGGTCTCGTGGCCGTCGTCGGCTTTGCGCACGGCGCCGTCGCGATGGAGCGTGATACCGGGTGTGGTGCCGAGCCGGGCCAGGGCGGCGCCATCGAGCGCGGCAGCCACGCCGTTGATGATGCCCAGCCGCGTGCGCACGGTGCCGCCCGCCTGCGCCACCGCGGCAGCAGCGGCATCCGCCGTGGCCGCCTGCACGATGTAGGGCTGCACGGCGGTGCCGGGGCCGGGAGCCGATACTATACCGGACGGCGCGCCGAGCAGCAGCGCGCCCAGCACCAAGATGCTTCTGAGGCGAGATCCGAGGCCAGCCATCCGTATGCTCCTGGGGATGCGGTGAAGAACCGGCTAAACAATTCAGATCCGAACGGGGCCAACTGGGGAGCGAGGACGCCGGTGTCCTGTTGCTCCCCTCCCGCCGGTACCTGCCTGCCACCGAGCAATAGCGCCGTATCTCGATGTCGCGGTCTGTCCTGTGTGCTGCGCGATGAAGTACCGAATAATGCCGTCGGAGCCGGGCCGATGCCCTGGCCTTACCGCCAACCTAAAAGCAAATTAGAGGCCAGTTCCACACGCCTGGTCCGCGGTCTCAGCTATGGGCTGGGGCTGCGCCGGGTACGGACGATAGCTGTCTTGACGGCAAAATTGGGCTTTATCTAAGCGCAAATAATAACGGCGGGTATGGCGGCACGGGGCGTAGAAGGGCTGCGGAGGGGGTGATGCGGGCGGCCTTACAGTATCGCAAGAAATACCGATCCGTAAAATCTTTATCTACCTGGCGGGTGGTAGCAGGGTCGGGCAGGATCGGAAAGCGGGGCTGCGCCGTGGCGAGGCCGGCGCGGCGCCTACGCAGGCCGCCCCGGACTCGCGTCCTGGGGCGCCGCGGGTGCCGCCGCGCCGGTGCCGCCGGAGAACAGCGTGTACGCGCCGGCCACCACCGCCATGGCAACCAGCCCCGGCAGCAATCCGCCCAGGCAGGTAATCATCCAGACCAGCACCACCGCGCCGAGCATGACCGGGCCGACGTTGGGCACGGTTTCCGCCGTGGCCGGCCAGCGGCGCAGCATACGCTCGAAATCCAGCAGCACGATGACGCCGTTCGCGGCCATGAGCAGCGGCCAGAGCACCAACCAGGGCAGCACCGCACCCCAACCGAGCGCCGCCGCCCCGGCCCCCAACAAGATCACTTCGCCGCAGAGCAGCGGCAAGCCAAAGCCCGGCAACAGGTGGTAGACCAGCATCTGCCGCCGGCTCGCGGGCCACCCGGCGAAGAACTCCGGGTGGGCCAGTTCGCGGCGCAGCAGCGCCACTCCGCGCCCCAGCAGCAGCAGGTTGGCGAAGACGGCGACCTGGGCGATAATCGGTAACTCGGCGCCCGGCGTGACCAGGGCGGCGAGCGCGATGGGCGTGGCGCAAGCCGGACCCAGCAAAGCCGCCACCGCAAACAGGCGCTGGCC
>CBJNAR010000950.1:0-2149 GCA_966434075.1 uncultured bacterium | reverse complement strand
CCGATCACCAAATTACCACGATTGCGACGCAGAGTCAAGCTGGACAGCCGTGGATGGGCACCGCAGAGGACGCAGAGATAAGGGAATGGGCGCGACAGGCAAGCGTGGGGTTGCGCTCCGCAGCCACTAGAGCCGTGTGTGACTTTATGGGACCTGCCCGCGAACCTGCCATAACTGTACTTAACTTGATGACCTCTGCGTCCTTTGCGCCTCTGCGGTGCTGCTGAATCGTTAACAGTTCAGGCATTGCCGCGGGGGGGCAGGGGATGGTATAACACAACTATCCCCACCTTACCGGGCGCCCCTTGCCCCGGTGAGATCGCGGCCCATAACTTGCTTACGGCCAGGGCTGTAGACCCAGCCCGCTTCCCGGAGAAATGAGGTTATCCAGCAACGTTGATGAAAGCGCAACACCTTCGCGGCCCCGGTCCCATCCCGGCCCCGCTCCGGCTCCTGACGTTGGCCCTCACGCTGGCCCTGGCCCTGCTGCTGCTGGCCGCCTGCGGAGAGGGCGGGACGCCGCCCACGGCGCCCCCGGCCACCGGCAGCACCGGCAGCACCGGCGGCACCACCCTACCGGCCAACCCGCCGACGGCCACGCTCCCCACCGCCGCGCAGCCCGGCGGCGCGGCCCCGACCGACACGGCGCCCGGCCCGCCCCCCGCCGCCGCTGAGCCGACCGAGACCATCTCGCCCGACCTCCCGCCGCCGGACGAACCGCCCCCGCCCACGTCCGGCCCCGTCGCCACCGTCAGCGCCGACGAAGCCGTGGTCATCTACAGTCTCATCGCCCATGACCTGGTGGCCCAGAGCCTGACCACGGCGGCTACCAAGGCCACGCCCGCATATATCGGCATCAGCCAGCAGGCCGGGCTGGGCGCCCTGCTCGACACCGACTCCTCGAACGTCACGATCCCGGACGACGTGATCGACGAGATGGGCGACCTGGGCACCACCGTCACCTTCAGCCCGTTCATGGACGCCATCGGCGCGCTGGAGGACGGCGCCAAAGTGCGCGATGACGGCATCTACCTCACGCTCGGCGTGCTCGAAGACCAGGGCACCCCCGATAAGATCGCCGCCTACGCCAGCTATTACCGCGCCAACGACGACGCCACCGGCTATCGCTATGTGCTCGAAAAAGCCGCCGGCGGCCCGTGGGTCATCAAGGATCGGCAACCGATGTGGGATCACTAACGCCGCCCGACAACCGGCGCGTCTGGGCCTTTCGCGCGGCGCTGATCGGCGCCGTCGTCTTGAACCTGATCGCGCTGGGTTTGCTGGTGAATCGCCCGATGGAGACACTCAAGCCACCCGCCACTCCGACCGCCGGGCCGCCGCAGATCGGCCCCGCCGGCACGCCCGTGCCCGGCGCCACGCCCATAGCCGGCGCAACGGCCACCGGCCCGCCCCGCGTCCAGCATCCCGGCGGCAAGATGCGCGGCGTCAATATCCCCGTCTGGGGGCCGGACTTCGTCGTCGCCAAGCCGTCGATCCAGGGCGCTGCCGCGCTCGACGCCAACTGGGTGGCCCTGGTCACGCACTGGTATGTGTCGTCCGCCGTGCCCTACAGCGGCGGGGGTATCTTCCAGGAGGACACGGGCCCCCAGCGGTCGGCCAGCGGTGCCAGCCTGGGCGCGGCCATCGACAACGCGCACGCCCTGGGCCTCAAGGTGATGCTCAAGCCGCACGTGGACTGGACCCAGGGCGGCTGGCGCGGCTCGTTTTACTTCGACGACGCCAAGGCGCCTGGCGGGCGGCAGGACTGGTGGACCAGCTACCACGCGCTGATCAGCGATACGGTGCGCCTGGCCATCGACCACCACGCCGAGGCCATCTGCATCGGCACCGAGTTTGCAGACATCAACAAGGAGGGCGCCAGCGCTCCGGAGTGGATCCACATCATCGAGCAGATCCGCGCGGCGGGCTTCACCGGGCAGCTCACCTACGCGGCCAACTGGGGCTACGGCGCCGACGCCGAATACAACCGGCCGGGGCTGGGCGGTGTGCTGGAGCAACTCGACTTCATCGGCATCGACGCCTACTATCCGCTGTCGATGGAACGCGACCCCACCCTGGCCCAACTCGTCGCCGGATGGCACGACGCAATCAACCCCTACGACACCCGCCCCGAGCCGATGCACCAGGA
>CBJNAR010000949.1:0-2149 GCA_966434075.1 uncultured bacterium | reverse complement strand
TGTCGCAACTGCGACATCTGCCGCCGGCAACTCGGTCACCAGATGCCGCGGAAGAAAAACAGCGCGACTTTGCCGCCCGCGCCGGCAGCCGCGACCGGCGTGTGCGGAGTACCCTCGGCATCCGGTAGGGTAAACGAGGGCGCGGCGTCGCCCACCGATAGCAATGTATTATCCCGCGGCATATGCCTACCTCTTCAGTGGGAATTTCTCGCAGTATAACGATCATCTTCCTGCGCTGTCAATCGCGTGGCGTACATAACCGATCTCCTCCTTCCCGGCGCCGGGAAGGGGGCAGGGGGTTTAGGCCTGTTCACCTCTTTGGCTCATTATTTTACGCGAAAATAATTGCGCCTAAGCAAACGTTTTCGTTGACAAGCACAGAAAATTCGAGTAGGATGAGTTTGCCGGTGGGCGGATGCACAGCTTCCTCGACTTAATTCCGTTCCCACAGGCCGCGGCCTGTAGACCGTACTGCGTTACTCGCCGGATGGCAACTGCCTCGCACCCCCTGGCACCATGGGGAGTTGCCTTCGGATGGAGGACTGATCATGGAGAGTTGGGTCCAGATTGCAGAAAACTACTGGCGGAAGGAATCGGATATCCCCATCGGCCACGTCGTGGCTGAGATCCGCAAACAGGGGAGTACGCCCCTGTATACCACGCGGGTCGAAGTGTCCTTTGTGGATCAACGCCTGCCCCGGCATATGGTAAAGAACTCGGTCGGGCTGCAAAGCCAGGCCGAAGCGCAGGGCGCGTGCAACGCGCTCGTCGCTGAGGCGGTCGCCGCGGAAGTGGTCGTGGAAGAGTGGTTCTATCACGGCCCGAGGCTCGACTGACCGCGCAACCCCAGGTGCCGTCACCACTGCAATTATAACGCCCGGCCGCACAATCGTGCGGCCGAGCCTTTTTCATCGCCGGGTGGCTGGTGGAGAACGGCAGGACTCGAACCTGCGCCCTGCCCGTCCCAATCGGTAACCATCAGCCGCCGGCCCCGCGAGGCAAAATCTGGTGATGGCTGTATAGCTGCTCTAGCCGCTGAGCTACGTTCCCCATATTCCGGCGATAGCGCGGTATACCGGATTCGAACCGGTGGCCTCGGCCTTGACAGGGCCGCGAGCACTCCGCTGCTCCAATACCGCCCGGCCCCCGGCACAATTCCCGCCGGGGCCATGACGCTCTCAGTGTACGGAAAAGTGGGCCCGTACGGAACGGACGCGCGATGGAAACACGGATGCGGCTCGGGACGGGTTCCGGCTCCGTCGAATGGGACCGCGCCGGACCGGGCTATGTGCAGCGGCATTTGGGCGTCGCGGATGTCGAAAGCCGGCTACCAGAGGTGGGTCGCCGTGCGGTACGCATCGCGCTCAATAGCGTCGATGGTGTTCTGGATCAGGTCGATGGCGCCGACTTCGGCCAGGGCCGCCGTGGCATACGGCCCGGCCAGCGCCGCCTCCTCGGGGTGCGGGCAGGCTGGTTGCGCGCAGGTCACGCGCACGTACCAGCCGTCGGGCTGCTGCGCCAGCGCGCGGCGGATGGTCCAGGCGGCGCCGCCCGCGCTCACGCTCAGGGTCGCGACGGCATCCCAGCCCCACGAATCATAGTCGGATGCCCGCACGCCCCGGTGGACGGTCGCGGCTTGGCGCGGCACGGTGGTCCGGCCGGTGCGCTCCATCCCCCGCGTCAGCGCCACGCGCAGCCGGGTGCCGACATGGTGCGCCCGCTGCACCAGTTCGCGGGCCAGGTCGGGCTGCTCAGGGAGGCTCGCCACGACGAACTCGGCGAAGAGGCGCAGATTGACCGTGATCATGAACGCCACGTCGGCCAGGCGGGCCTGGTCGGCGCCTGTGCCCAGCGCCCGGCCAATCGCGTCGAAATCCACGGTCCGGCTGCTCAGCGCCTGGCTGAATTCCCGCACGTCGTTCGCCGCCTGCTGGGGCCGTGCTTCCGTGGGGATCGCCGCATAATGCCCGCCGGTTTCGGCGTAGGCCTGGAGCATGAGCGCGACGAGCTCGGGCTGGTGCACCTCCAGAAATTGGACGACCGCGGCTTGATAGCGATCAAACATCGTTGGCTCTCCGCGCCCCTGGGCCGGTCTGCCCGCGGCCGGCGGCGTGGGGCGGCCTCGTGGTTGCCTCGCCAAGCCTGCCGC
>CBJNAR010000948.1:0-2159 GCA_966434075.1 uncultured bacterium | reverse complement strand
CAGTCCGCCGGGACGCCGAACTGGTAGTCCAGCGCGGCCTCGTAGGCCACCGCCGTGATCTCCGAGCAGACGGGGTAGCGATTCAGGTGGTTGAGCCGGCGGAAGAAGTAGACGTTGCGCCGGGCGGCCTTGCTGATCAGCCCGTCGAACAGGTGCATGAGAAACGCCCGCCCGCCGAAGTGCAGGTTGCGGAAGGCCAGCGTTTGCCGGGCCACCGCCTGCCGCTGGGCGCGGGTCAGCGTGCGGCAGCGCCAGACCTCGAACCCGCGGCGCTGCCACATGTCGAGCTTGCTGCGCTTGTTGAGCACGTCGTCCACCGTCTTGACCCGCCCGACGATGTCCATCTCCAGCACGTAGCGCGCGCTGATGAACTGGGCGGTATGCACCGAATAGGTCGGCCCCTCGCCGGGCAGGCGCATGATCCAGCGCGCCACGCGGCTATAGAGGTCGCGCTGCCCGGCAAACAGGATAACATCCCCCGCCCGGAACGCGGGCAGCGGCGGCGCGGTCGTGTTCGTCATCGTACGTTGCTCCTTTCCGTGGTTAGCCGTCAGCCGTCAGCCGTCAGGAGACGAGTGGTCGGCGGTTAGTGGCCGGGGGCCAACCGGCCCGCGACCGGGATCGCCCGGCCCGTGAACGGGCGGGCTACATGAACCAAGGCCGCCTGCGCGGCCTACCGTTTCAGCCCGCGGCGGCGGGCTTCGTAGCGCTAGCCCGCCCCTTGAGGGGCCGGGCGGCGCCGCCCCCATGTCCAACTGACCACTGACCACTGACCACTCGTCTCCTCACGGCGCGCCCAGCACCCGCGTCAGGATCGTCTCGGCGAAGCGGGCCGATTCGGTGACCCACGGGTTGTGGCCCGAGCGCTCGAACCACACCCACTCCTTGTGCGGCGCCTGCAGCGTGCGGTAGTAGTCTTCGGCCAGGGCGGGCGGCGCGTTCACGTCGTGGCGGCCCACCAGGAAGTAGACCGGCACCCGCAGCACGGGCACGTCGCGGCGGAAGTCCACCCCCGCCTGCCAGAGCTGCGGGAACATCACGTCGCCGCTGTCGAGGACGCCGCGCGCCCAGTTGACCTTGTCGTACAGCCCATACTCCGGGCTGAGCAGGTCCTGGAACGTGTTGAACCCGTCGTCGTTGGCGATGGCCGGGTCGCTGTTCATGTAGTTGAAGCCGTCCAACAGATAGGCGGCCTGCTTCATCGTGGTGCCCGCGCCGCTGTAGGGCGGGGACCCCTGGCGTTGCAGGTCGGCCACCTTCTGCGCGTCGCCGCGCTCCCGCGCCAGCCGCAGCGCGAAGTCGTAGTCCGCCCGCTCGGTGGCGACGAAGTCGACCATCTGGCCGGTGCCGATGAAGGCGTGGAACAGGTCGGGGCGCTGCTGCACCATCCAGAGGCCCAGCGCGCTGCCCCAGGACTCGCCGGCCAGGTAGATTTTGGCCTGGCCGAAGCGGGCGCGCAGGTGCTCGGCCAGGGCCACCCCGTCGGCCACGTAGCGGGCGCGGGTCAGGGCGGCGTGGGGCACGGCGTGGTACGACTTGCCCGCGCCGGGCTGCTCCCAGTTGACCACGACGAAGCGATCTTCGAGCGCGCCGAGGTGGTAGCGCACGGTGGCGAGCTGGCTGCCGCCCGGCCCGCCCGCCAGCCACAGCAGCACCGGGGCGGCGGGGTCGCGCGCGCGGATGCTGATCCACTCGTCGGCCCCGTTCAGCCGCACCTGCTCCAGCACGGCGAGGCTGCCGGGCACGGGCCGGCCCTGCGCGTCGACGATGGCCGGCGTGTAAGCGGCAATCTGCGAGGCGGCGACGGTGAGCAACGCCAGGGCAACGGCGCCCAGCGCGGCTCCCGCCTGCGCCCGCCCCCGGCCCCAGCGCCGCGGCCCCCGCACCAGCGTGGTCACCAGTGCGACCCAGGCCACGGCCAGCGCGCTCGCCACGACCGGCGCCACCGGCCCCCAGCCCCAGGAGATGCCGATCAGCGCCGCCGTCAGCGCGAACAGCCCGCCCAGCCCGATCCACTTGAGCACCCCCAGCAGCACCGCGCCGATGCGCCAGGCGAGGCCATGTGGATGCGCGACGGGCGCGGCAGGCGGCACACCGGCGGGCGGCCCAGCGGGGGGCGGCCCGGCCGCGCGTGGCGGGGCCGCGGGCGGCGGGGAGGA
>CBJNAR010000947.1:0-2167 GCA_966434075.1 uncultured bacterium | reverse complement strand
CGGCGCGCTCATAGCACGCCATGGCCGCACCCGTCTCGCCGCGCCGGTGTGCGCGGTCGCCTTCCTGGATCTCCGCCTCAAAATGGGCGAGGTCGATGCCGACCCCGGCCTCGGCATTGAGCCGGTAACACCCGTCGCAGTGCACCAGCAGCCCGGCGCCGCGCAACTCGGCCTTGAACTGCTTGCGCAAGCTATGTACCAGGCTGTTCAACGATTGGGCCGCCAGCGCGGGATCGTGATTAGGCCAGAGCAGCGCGAGGAGGGTGTCGCGGGGGACCGGGTCTTTGTAGCGGATCGCGAGGATCGAGAGCAGGGCCTCGGTTTTGCCGTTGCTGGGCGCGGCCACGGGGCGCCCGGCCTTCAAGAGCGCAAAACTGCCCAGTAAAGCGATCCAGACAGGGGTCTGACTTTCGGCGAGACGAATGTCGTCTGCCAGATCATGTGGCGGCATGGGACCCTCCCGGCTCGCATCTGCGCGGCCCTCGACAGGCGCAGATGCACGACGGCGCTACATGGCACGGGACGCAGCTAGCATGGAGTCGACCAGACGCGGTAGGCAGGATGCTGGGGCGAATGCTATTCCATTCAACATACAGGATAATGCCGCGCGGCGTAGTAAGGTTACGTCAGCCGCTCCGTCGTGGTAGCACTTATCCGGCTAATCCAGCACCTGCGGCCGATCGCGGATGACCATCAGCGTCGCCAGCATGGTTGCCGGGTCCGCGCAGCAGGGTGCCAATGAGCAGATCTTCATAACGGATAATGATGGTTATCCGTCATAGACCATTGGGCTTTACAGATGGTAGCAGATTCCACCCCAACCCGCCGCACCCCGGCGATCGGCACGCGCCCCGCAGCCTATCTGCGCCGCCGCCCCTTTCGCGCCTAACACCCTTGGCAATCGGACGTTTCAATGCTATCATGAGTGCGCTGCCGGGTGCCTGCCGCTGCGGCAAGAGCGCCCGCGAGATATGCGAATGGTTCGAGGAGGACGATGCCGTAGCGATGCATGACGACAGCACCATGCCGGGGCCGGTCTGGGAAGAACGCTGGCATCCGTTGCGCGAAGAATGGATTATCGTCGCCGCCCACCGGCAGGACCGCCCGTGGGCCGGCCAGACCGTCGCCATTCCCCCGGTGCGCCCCCCGGCTTACGTGCCCGATTGCTATCTCTGCCCCGGCAATCTGCGTGTGAGCGGGGCGCGCAACCCGGACTACACCGGCGTCTTTGTCTTCGATAACGATCATCCCTGCGTGGGGCCGGAGGCGCCGCAGCACCTCTCCCCTCCCCCACCGCCCTATGCCAACCGCCCGGCCACCGGGCTGGCCCGCGTGATCTGCTACAGCCCGCGCCACGATCTCACCCTGGCCGAGATGCCGGTACCGACCATCGCCGCGATTGCCGGCGTCTGGCAGCAGCAGACCCGCGATCTGGGCAACCGGCCCGAGGTGCGCCATGTGCTCTGCTTCGAGAACAAGGGCGAAGTCGTCGGCGTCTCGAATCCGCATCCCCACGGCCAGATCTACGCCACCAACTTTGTCTTCAAGACCATCGCCACCGAACTGGCGGCAGCCGAGCGCTATCGCCGCGAGACGGATCGCCTCCTGTTCTCCGACATTATCGCCGCCGAGCAGACCGACGGGCGGCGCATCCTCTATGAAGACGCGCACGCCATCGCCTTCCTGCCCTATTTCGCGCGCTATGCCTATGAAGTCTATGTCGCGCCCAAACGCCCGGTCGCGCATATTTACGCCCTGCGCGATGAGGAGATCGAAGCCCTGGCCCGCGCGCTGAAGCATGTCACGGTGGCCTTCGACAACCTGTGGGAGATGCCGTTCCCGTATGTCATGCCGCTGCACCAGGCGCCCGCCGATGACGGGGACTACTCGATGTTCCATTTCTTCATCGCCTTCCACCCGCCGTTGCGCCGGCCCAACGTCTTGAAGTATCTGGCCGGGCCGGAGATCGGCGGCGGCAATTTCCTGAGCGATACCACGCCGGAGGCGAAGGCGGCGGAACTCCGCGCCGTCTCGCCCATCCACTACCGCGAGCGAGGGACGCCGCCATGATCCGCCGCGCCGCCGACCTGTTGCACCAGATCCGCCGCATCCACGAAGCCATCCGCGACGCCGTCGTGGCCGCCTGCGAGGCCACGCCGCTCGAAAC
>CBJNAR010000946.1:0-2188 GCA_966434075.1 uncultured bacterium | reverse complement strand
GGGTGATGCCGTAGACCAGGGCCACCGCCGCCAGGTACGCGGGCCACGACCGCTCGACATCGTTGACGATGAAGCCCCGCCGGGCGATGCGCGCCATGGCGGCGAGCGTGCGCGTCGCCCCGTCCCTATCGAGATGATGCAGGGCCAGCGAACAGGTGACCAGATCGAACGAGCCGGGCGGGAACGGCACGGCCCGCGAGTCGCAGACCAGCACCTCGATTTCGGGGAAGGCGCGGCAGTGGTGCCGGGTTTCGCGCAAGACGTGGGGGCTGATGTCGGTGGCCAGCACCCGGCAGGGGATGCCCCGCCGCCGGCACCACCGCACCACGGCCCGCGGGATGTCGCCGGAGCCGGTCGCCAGATCGAGCACGCGCACCGGGCGCCCGGCGGGCCAGTCGCCGAGCACGTCGGGCAGGTGGCGCAGCACCACCGCCGTGCCCTGGCCGACGATGTTCGCCATGCGGATATCGCGCAGGCTCTGGCGTAGCTCGTGCTCGCCGGCCTCCTGCGGGTCGTCGAGCAGTTCGCGGATGTCCTCGTAGGGAAGGGGGGGAATGCGCAGGGGCACGAAAGCCGGGAGGGCGCCGGGCTGCCGTGGATCGTCGGCATAGCCCGGCGCCGCGGGCGCCTGGCCGGTTATCGCCATACAGTCGTCTCCGAGATCTGTGGAACGCGTTTACCGCGCGGATCGCATCACACCATCATACGCGGCGGACCGGGCGGGCGGATGTCAGGTGCGATCCGGGCCGGTCGGGTCCTGCGACGACGCGGGGTTGATGCCCGCCTCGCCCTCGGAGGTCAAGACGGCGTCGCCACGCCCCACACCGGGGGTGCCCGCCGTGCCCAGTCCCTCCTCGAAGGTGTAGCCCGCGGTGGCGCGGTCGTGGGGCAGGTCGGGCGTGAAGGCGGCCTGGTTGGGCCGGCGATCGGTCACTTCCCGCTCCAGCAGGTCGGGATTGGGCGCCACATCCGCCGCGGTGGTATCGCGCCCGGCCAGCGGGTCCTTGGCCACATCGGGGTGCATCAGTTCGGTGAGCGTGTCCTTGCCGACGCTTAGATAGACCTTGCCGCCCTCGACCCGCACGTCCTCGATGCTGACGTCGTCGATGCCCGACCCGGTCGATGGAGGCCACCGGAATGCCCACGTCATGCTTGAAGATCAGCCCTCGTTGGACGGTTAGCATCTGGAGTTCGTCCGCACTGTTAATGATCGTTTCGTGCACCGTGCCGATCTTGTGCCCGTTTTTATCGACGATCTCGGTGCCCTGTGCAATGCCTTTATAGATTGTTTCCATGGTCCCACCTCCTGGCCCTGGCGGTGCAAGTAGCGTGCCATCCAGGCCCAGCCCAAACCATGTGTCGTTTAGCGCCCAATGTCCGGGTTTCCGCGCAAATGTCCACCGCGCAAGTGCCCTGCCGCGGCCATCGCTTACCGAATCGTAAAGTTGAATATGCCGCAGAATTCTGCTAGAATAAGGTAGGTCTGGACGCGCCCTGTGTCCGACCCGTCTGCCTCCATCCGGCACGGTTGTTCCCGATTCATGGTTCCATATTTCTCACGCCTCGGGCGCACCGGCCCGAGACAATACCGGTGCGCGTCTCCGGATCCGGCGCGGGCCACGAGATACCCCGCGTCCGTCACAACTCGTTAGCGCGGCCCCAACATCAACCCGCGCTAACCTTGCTTCAGGAAGGGAGCCTCATGCGACGTTCTAGTTTCATCGGCGCCATGCTCATCGGCATGCTCTTACTGCTCGGCAGCCTCCAGGCGGTGAGTCCGCCGGCGCGGGCCAATCTGCCCAATGCGGTCGCGCCCAACGGCGCCGCACCCGTCGCCCCCGCACCGCCTGCCGCGGTCGCGGTAGCCAACCGCGACCCGGCGCCGCCGAAGGACGCGCCCGACCGCAGCCTGCCCGCCGGCGCGCCCGCCGGCCCCACGGCGCCCGATCTCATCACCGCGGGCACCTACAACTTCACCTCCGGCACGGGCGTGGCCCTGCAAGACATGAGCAGCGGCACCACGCAACTCGTCGGCGCCGGTCTGGACGACACCGCATCCGCCCTGACCAACATCGGCTTCGACTTCTGGTATGACGGCGTGCGCGTCACCCAGTTTTCGGCCAACGCCAATGGTCTGATGCGCCTCGGCAGCACCGTGATCGGCACCAGCTTCACGAACAGCCTCGCC
>CBJNAR010000945.1:0-2190 GCA_966434075.1 uncultured bacterium | reverse complement strand
GTCGGCGGCGGGACGGCCGCCGTGAGGTCCATGCCGGGGGTGAGCGCCTCGACGATTGACGGCGCCGGGATCTTGCCCTATAATTCAATTGTGGTTGAAGTATCGCGGAGGTGGAGGGCGTAGACGTGTTTGGAGCGGTTACTGCATTCGATAACCCCGTGCGGACGCATGATCTGGCCCGCCGGCTCAAGATCATCGGCGAGCCGAACCGGTTGCGTATCCTCGACCTGTTGATGCAGGGCGAGCAGTGTAACTGTGAAATGGGCGAGACATTGGGCATGGCCGCCAATCTGATCTCGCACCACCTGGGCGTGCTGCAAAAAGAGGGATTGGTCGATGCCCGGCGCGACCCCGACGACGCGCGCTGGATCCATTATTCGATCAACCGGGCCGCGCTGGATGGGCTGAACCAGGCGTTCGGCGCCTTTTTCGACCCGGCGCGAATCCAGCCTCGCCACCCTGCTTGCCCACCCAAAAGCTCGTTCATACCGGTCCAGGATGTGAGAGTCGCTCCTCGGTGACTCTCTTTTTTTGCTTTTTAGTTCAATGGAGGTTGAACTAGCGTGAATGCAACTGATATGGTCCCAGACACCGCCGCCGCCACACCGGCCATCCGGATCGAGTTGTTCGATCCGCCGCTATGCTGCCCGACCGGGCTGTGTGGCCCCACGCTCGACCAGACCTTGCTCGATGTGAACGAGATGGTGCTGACCCTCAAAGCCGAGGGCATCGGCGTGGAGCGCTACCAGATGTCCAGCCATCCCTATATCTTCCTCAAGCATCCGGAGGTGATGCGGCTGGTGCGCGAACGCGGGATGGATGCATTTCCCATCACGCTTGTCGCCGGGCGGGTGATCAAGACCGGCGCGTACCCGACCCGCCAGGAGCTTGACGACGCCCTCAGGGGAACGGCGCTATGAACACTAACTTTCTCTTCTTCTCCGGCAAGGGCGGCGTCGGCAAGACCTCCATGGCCTGCGCTACGGCCGTGCGTCTGGCCGACGAGGGGCGCCGCACCCTGATCGTGACCACTGACCCCGCCTCCAATCTGGCCGATGTGTTCGAGCAGGCCATCGGCCATGTGATCACGCCCATCCATGGCGTACCGAATCTGTGGGCGATGGAGATCGACCCGGGTCGGGCCACGCAGGAGTATATCGACCAGGCGATGGCGCCCATTCGCGAAGCCTTCCCACCACAGATCGTGCAGGTGATGGAGGAGCAGATGTCCGGGCCATGCACAGCGGAGGTCGCCGCGTTCGACCGGTTCGTCGACTTTCTCGATCAGCCGCCCGCCGGATCCGCCGCGCCCGCCCGCTTCGACACGGTGATCTTTGACACCGCGCCCACCGGGCACACCATCCGGTTATTGGAACTGCCCGCAGAGTGGAGCCGCGCTATCGACGTGGCGGCGGCGGGG
The DNA here is from genome assembly GCA_966434075.1 of uncultured bacterium. GTDB lineage: Bacteria > Chloroflexota > Chloroflexia > QHBQ01 > JAICKM01 > JAICKM01. The sequence continues at coordinate 770 of CBJNAR010000945.1, read as the reverse complement.
GGCGGGCAGACCTGCCTCGGTCCGGCGGCGGCGATCCAGAACGCCAGGCACAAGTACAAGCGCGCCCTGGCAACGATGCGCGACTCCGGGCAGACCACCTTTATCTTTGTCCTGCAACCGGAGGAGATCTCGATCAAGGAGACGGCGCGGGCGATGGCCGAACTGGGCAAGCTCGGCATCGGAATCCAGCGGTTGCTGGTGAACGGGCTGATTCCGCCCGACGAAACCGACCCGCTCTTTGTCGCGCGCCGCGCCATGCAGCAGGACTACCTGGCGCGGATCGAGCGGGCGTTCCTGCTGCCCCGGCAGCATATGTGCCTGCTGGCCGGGGAGATCGTGGGCGTGGCGCGGCTCCGTGAGGTGGCGGCGTTGCTGGATGGGCAACGCCCGGCCCCGCCGCCTGCCGCACGGGAGATAGCCGGTGGGGCGTTCCCGCCGGGGTTCGCGCGGGCCGCGATACTCTCCCGCATTCTCCCGACCCACGGCACCCGCGCCCTGTTCTTCACCGGCAAGGGCGGTGTGGGCAAAACCGCCGTCTCCTGCATCACGGCTGTGTGGCTGGCCCGGCAGGGCTACAAGACGCTGCTGCTTACCACCGACCCGGCGGCGCATGTGGGCGATGTGCTCGGCGTACCGGTGACCGACCGGCCTGCCCCGGTACCAGGCGTGCCCGGCCTGTGGGCCACCAAGATCGACCCCAAGGCCGCGGGCGAGGCGTACAAAACCCGCATCCTGGACGACGCCCGCCGCCGCGGTCGCCCCGAGGCGAG
>CBJNAR010000944.1:0-2205 GCA_966434075.1 uncultured bacterium | reverse complement strand
GGGATCGAAGCCCTGGGTCAGGCCGTGGACGAACCCGGCGGCATAGGCATCACCGGCCCCAGTGGGATCGACCACCTCGCGCGGCTGGGCGATCGGGATCGTGTACTCGGCGTCGCGGGTGCGCACCACCGACCCGGCCTCGCCCCGCGTCTTCACCACGACCTCGGCATGGCGTAGCATGTCGGCGGCGGTCAGCCCGGTCTTGTTGTGCATCATCTCGTATTCATAGTCGTTGGCGATGATGACGCGGGCGCCCTCGATACCGGTCAGCAGATCCTCGGCGCTCAGGCGGATAATCTGCTGGGCGGGGACATAGACGTAGGGCACTTCGCCGGCCCGGCATTCCTGGGCGAAGCGGGTCATGGCCTCCGGCTCGGTCGGCGAGATCACGACCAGATCCTGCGGCCCCAACCCCAGCGGCGCCAGCGAAAGCTGGGCATCGCGGGCCATGGCGCCGGGATAGAAGCCGGTGATCTGGTTGTTGTCGCGGTCGGTGGTGATGAAGCAGGTGGCGGTGAACTGGTCGGTCACTTCGCGGATCGTACTCGTATCGACGCCGATGCTTTCGAGCTGGCTGCGATAGTCGGAGAAATCAGGGCCGACCGTGCTGTAGATCTTGGGGTGTGACCCGAGGAGGGCCAGGGAATAGGCGATATTACCGGCGCAACCGCCGCGCTGTTTCTTGAGGGTGTCAACGAGAAAGCTGACATTCAGCATGTGGATCTTGTCGGCCAGGATATGCTCGTGGAAATGGCCGGGGAAATCCATGATATTATCATAGGCGACCGAACCGGTCACAACGATGCTCATTCGTACTCCCGATGGCTCCGGCCCGCGCCGGCACTAGTGAAGCGCAACGGCTCCTACACTGCGACTGTTGATGGGACTGGCCGCCACAGCCTCGCGCAACCCGGCGGCAAAGGGCGGATAAATCACCCCGTGCTCGGTCACGATGGCTGTGATCAGCGTGTGCGGCGTCACGTCGAACGCCGGGTTGGCGACCGCCACGCCCGCCGGGGCCAACTGCTCCCCGCCCAGGTGGGTCATCTCCTCCGCCGCGCGCTCTTCGATGGGGATCGCGTCCCCGTCCGCCAGTTGCACGTCGATAGTCGAGGCGGGGGCGACCACATAAAACGGGATGTTGTGTGCTCGCGCGAGCACCGCCACCCCGTAAGTACCGATTTTGTTGGCCGTATCGCCGTTGGCGGCGATGCGGTCCGCGCCGACCACGACCGCGTCCACGGCGCCCCGGCGCATAAAACTGGCCGCCATGTTGTCGGCGATCAACGTGCAGGGGATGCCCGCCTGCTGCAACTCCCAGGCGGTGAGCCGGGCGCCCTGCAGGCGGGGCCGCGTCTCGTCGACCAGCACATGGGCCAGGCGGCCCTGCTCCCACGCGGCGCGAACCACGCCGAGCGCCGTGCCGTAGGCCGCCGTCGCCAGGCTGCCCGCGTTGCAATGGGTCAGCACCTGGCCGCCGGGCGGGATCAGCGCCGCACCGTGCGCGCCCATCGTGCGGCACGCGGCCTCGTCGTCGTCTGCGATCTGCTCGGCCTCCGCCAGCAGGTGCGCGGCCAGTTCCGCCGGGTCCTGCCCGCGGTACGCCCGCGCCAGCGCCAGTTGCCGGTCGAGCGCCCAGGCCAGGTTGACGGCCGTAGGCCGCGTGGCGCGCAGCAGGGCGGCGTCCGCTTGCAAGGCCGCCCGTTGCGCCGTCAGGCCGGCGTCCGCGTGGTGGGCGGCGCTCAGCGCCAGCCCGTAGGCGGCAGCGCAGCCGATGGCCGGGGCGCCGCGCACGGCCATATCACGGATCGCCGTGGCGACTTCCTCCGGCGTGGTGCAGCGCAGCGTTTCGTACGCGCTCGGCAGTTGCCGCTGGTCGATCAGGACCAGTGCGCCCTCTTCCCACCAGAGGGTTCGTGTCAGATGCAAAAAAAATCTCCCATCGCATTACACAATGAGAGAATAGCCGATGGGGCCGCTCTCTCATCTTTCAGCAGCAGACGCCGGAGCTTGCTGACGGATTTGGCACCCATGACTGTGCCGCGCTTGCGGATCACAGCCGGGTTGCCGGGCTTCACAGGGCCGGTCCCTCCACCCCTCTCGATGAGTAACGAGCTATTCACTTGGAAACGCGGCGCCGATTGCGCATATTTGAGACACAACAAACGCCGTGCGTTCATACACAGCTTGCTAATAATAGCATAT
>CBJNAR010000943.1:0-2211 GCA_966434075.1 uncultured bacterium | reverse complement strand
CCCCCGCCTGGATGCGGCTGCCGATATCCTCGTCCGCTTCGGTGCCCGCCGCGCGCTGCAACACCCGCTGCACAGCCCGATTGCCGTACATCTGCTGCATGCGCTGGACGGCGGTGGCCCGCGCCCCGCCATTACCCCGCGCGCTGCCGGCGCCGTGCGCGGCCACGTGCGCCAGCACCGCCGGGGCCGCATCCGCGCTCGCATCTACCGCCCGCGCCGCCTCATTGGCGCCCCGTGCCTGGGGCCGCTCAAACTCGTTGTCGGCGGATTGGTGATTGAACTCACCGGCCATCACGAAACCCTCCTTATGACACCTGCCCTATGGGGAAACGAATGGAAATATTATAGCACCGAATCGCCGGTCTGCATACCGAGATTTGTCCAAATTGACAGATTCTTTGGGGCAGGCCGGCCGCCCGGCGCGAGTGTCGACCGCGATGCACACCGGGGCGGCCTCGCGCCCCGGACTATTGTCGGGGCGGCCATAGCCATAAAGTACCATCCCCGCCCGCCGGATGCACCTTCCCCCGCGCGCCGGTTTTCCGCTATACTGGAGTCGCTGCCGGTGCGGGCATAGCCCTGGCCCGACCCCCTGGAGAACCCGCGGCACCAGCAGCCTGAGACCTCACCCGCACCAGCGCGGTGTGTAGCTGACGCATCTTCCAATGCTCTGATCGATCAAGGAGACACGCTCCGCCCCCCATGGGGCTTGCCCGTGGCCGCCTGCTGCCCATGTGAACCATGCCGGCACCGACCGGCCTATCCCCGCCCCGATCCCCATCCCCGCCCGCGCCCGGCGAACACGGCGCCGGAGCGTGCCCTGTCTCGTTTTGGAGGAACCTATGGAGTTAGAATACCGCTTGCTCACGCCGGGCGAGCGCTGGCCCGAAGATGCGGCGTCGCTGGCGGCGGCCATCCGCAGCCAGGGGCCCTTCCAGCCGGTGGTCGAGATGGCCGGCCCGGACCTGCGAGTCCACGACGCCGTGACCGGCCTGACCAGCCATGCCCGGCTCACACCCTACCCCGCGCAGACCTACGAGTCCCTGATCCAGCCGCCGGGGTACGCCCCGCGCATGACCGACCGCGACCGCGATACCGCGCTGCCCTTCCAGCGGACGGTGGAGATCCGCACCAGCGCCGCCCCGGACAGCGATCCCACCACCGTGGCGCTCTTCCACGCCACCGTGACCGACGGGCTGTGGTGGCTGCTGGGCGGCTTCCTGGCGGATCCCTACCGGCGCACCGTCTGGGGCTGGCGCCGCTGGCGCGGCGATCAGCCGCTGGCCGCCCACGCCGCCGAAACCGCCGCGCACCTGGCCGCCCCGGTGCCGGAAGGAGGCCCGGCATGAGCCACGCCAGCGGCGCCCCCGAGGTGGTGCTCTACACCCTGCCCTATTGCCCCGATTGTCGCGACCTGCGCCGCCTGCTCAACGAGCGCCAGGTCAGCTTCACCGAGGTCGACCTGGCCCGCACGCCCGGCGCGGTCGAGTCGATGCTGAAGATCAACGGCGGGCGGCGCTCGGCGCCGACGGTGCGCATCGGCACGCAGGTGCTGGTCGATCCGGCGGCCGGCGAGATCGACGCGGTTCTGCAAACCTACGCCCGCTAACCCCGCCGCCCCTCTCCCCGCATCAGCCTGTGAGTAGCAGCCGGTCGGCGACCGGCTGCTACCGCATCCCCGCCGATTCGCCGTGGCCCCCCGCCCCATGCTGCGGGCGCCCGGCGCGGGCCAGGCCCAACAGTGGCCGGGGCGCGCGACTTGCTGTATAACAGACAGTACAAGGAGCCGCGAATCGCAAGCTATGGACACACCCAGCACCGCAATCCCCGGCAGCGCGGCGGCGCCCGGCCCGACATCCGGTCCTCCGGTGGTCGCCACCCCGCCGCGGGCAGTGGATCATGTCAGCCCCATCGCCCGCAACCCGCAGGCGCGAATCAAGGTGATCGTTAACCCGACGGCGGGCAAGAAAGGCGGGATCACTACCAACCCGGCGGGACCCGACGACGTGATGCGCGCTCTCGAAGCGGCGGGCATCCAGGCCGATATCTTCGCCACCCGCGGCCCGGAAGACGGCACGGTGCTGGCGATGGAGGCGCGCGACGAGGGCTACGAGATGGTCGTGTCCTGCGGCGGCGACGGCACTACCGACGACGTATCGGCGGGGCTGATCGGCACCGATATGGTGATGGGCATCATCCCGCTGGGCAGCG
>CBJNAR010000942.1:0-2221 GCA_966434075.1 uncultured bacterium | reverse complement strand
GATGAGGTGCAACCCGGCCCGCCCCACACGCGATTCGCCCGATCCGGATGGGGCCGGTCCAACAAAGATTGTCGCTCTGTAAGTTGTGCGCGCCGGTCGTTAAGGCGTCTGTAACGCTGGTTTGCTACAGTAAGCTTACAATATTGGTAGCGGCCCATGTGTCCCATCTGACTCCGCGTTTCCGTAGAGAGGCTCCCTAAATGATCCGGTTCCCGCAACGGCGCATGTCGCCGTTCATACTCGTGACATTGCTGGTTCTTGGCGCCGGTGTTGTCGCGCTACTCCCCCTGCTCACGGTGCCCGCCGCGGGCGCCAGGTCCGGCCCGACCGGGGCGAGTACCCGCCCGCTGGCGAATCGTATCACCGCCGAAAATGCCCTCCCCGGCACCGACGCCTGGGCCAATCTCGGCAACTACGATACGAGCAAACTGGCCGCGTATGCCGGGGCGAACAGCGTCGATGCGGGCGACCCGATCAACTTCTACATCAAATCGACCACATCCTCGGTGTCGGCCCAGTTGTATCGCCTGGGCTACTACCAGAACCACGGCGCGCGCCAGGTCGCCACCTACAACAACATCACCGTGCCGTCGCAGCCCGCCTGCACGCGCAACAGTTCCACCGGACTCGTCAGTTGCCCCTGGACGGCCACCTTGACCGTGAACACCGACCCCGCCTGGATCAGCGGCTTCTTCCTGCTACGGCTCGACGCGGGCAACGGCTACCGCGCCTATGTCTACTTCGTGGTCCGCAACGACAACTACGCGGCGCCGATCCTGGTGCAGCAGTCGGCCAAAACCAACGAAGCCTACAACCTCTACGGCGGCGAGAGCCTCTACGAGTCGCACAACAATGACGGCCGCGACCGCGCCTACCAGGTCTCCTTCGATCGGCCCTACGAAGCGGGCTGGGGCACCGGCGAGTTCTTCTATTGGGACATCGACATGATCCGCTGGCTGGAAGCCTCCGGCTACGACGTGGCCTATATCAGCGATGTCGATACCGCCACCAACCCGGCGCTGCTGCAAAACCACCGCGTTTTCCTCACCACCGGGCACCCCGAATACTGGACCTGGGCCGAACACGACAACGTCGACGCCCTGCGCGACAGCGGCACCAACCTGATCTTTGCCTCGGCCAACGAAGCCTACTGGAACATCCGCCTCAGCGCCTCCTCGGTCGGCGCCAACCGGGTGATCACCTGCTACAAGGATCTGAACCTCGACCCGATCAAAACGTCGCCGAACGCGACCGTGCGCTTCCACGACCCGCCGTTGAACCGCAACGAGAATGCCCTGCTCGGCTACTACTTCTTCGACGACAACTGGTACCGCACCGAGGGCTATAATGCCGCCTGGGTGGCGAACGCGCCCGCCAACCGCTGGTACTTCGACTGCACCAATATCCAGCCGGGCGACCGGATCAACAACATCGTCGGCTACGAGTGGAACACAGCATTCGACAACGGCTCGTCCCCGCCGGGGCTCGACCTCGTCTCTAACAGCCCGATCATCAACTACCTGGGCCGGACCAACCCGGCGAACACCGTCATGTATACCGCCCCCAGCGGCGCCTATGTATTCTCGATGGGCACCATCCGCTGGTCCTGGGGCCTGATCGACCATTCGTACAGCAACAACCAGTTCCAGGATGCCCTGCTCTCTAACGATGCCGACCATCGCATCGAGCAACTGACGGCCAACGTGCTCGATTACTTCGCCGGATACTGGGACGGCCAGTCCCGGTCGTGCAGTGGCCAGGGCTTCTACGACATCGGCGTGCGGCCCACGCGCACGCCGATGCCGCAGCCGCCCACCGCCACCGGGCCGACGCCAGGGCCGACCAACACGGCCACCTTCACCCGCACCCCCGTCGCCGCGGGCACCGCCACGCCCACCCGCACGGCGACCATGACGCGCACCCCCGGCCCGACTGGGACGAGCACCGCCACGCCGCTGCCGCCCAGCGCCACGCCAACACCGGTAGACACCGCCACACCCACGGTGACCTCCACCGCAACGGACACCCCCACAGGCACGGCCACGCGCACCGCTACTTCCACGCGCACGCCGACCGTTACCCGCACCGCCACGGTCACGCGCACGGCCACGCGCACGCCGACCAGCACCCGCACGGCCACGGCGATCCCCTCGGCGACGCTGACCGCCACGCCGGTGCCCACCGGCACGCCCACCCGCACTACGTCGCCAACCGCCACCCC
>CBJNAR010000941.1:0-2244 GCA_966434075.1 uncultured bacterium | reverse complement strand
GGGAGCGACGTCGTGGCGCGAATCGCGTGGATGCCCTCGACGAGCGTTGCCGCGCAAGGGCCGCCGGCGCCCGGTCAGGTGTCCGAAAATGGTTGTGCGTCCTGGCCGGCGCGCCGAGCCTTTGCTGTTTGGTCGGGGTAGTCAGTATCTAGGAGGTGCTATGCTCGCATATACCGACCGCTGTTCGGACCTACAGGCTGAACTCGCCGATCTGCAGCGCCAATGGCCGACGCTGGTGGCCGCGGCGCATGTTACCGAGGACACCGCGCTCCAGGCCCTCGACGCCCTAGCCATGGCGCGCGTACTATGACCGGTGCACCGTGGCCGCCCGGGATGCGCGCCGCTTCGCCGACGCGGCCACCGACCGGCTGCGAAAACACGACGCCGCCCTGGCCGAGATCCGGGCGGAACTGGCCGGGCTTTGACAGGCTTTGACAGATCAGCAAACCGCCGTCCCTACGGTGACGGTTTGTAAAATTTAATGATTTCGACAATCGCCCCGGCCCCTACTAGGCACGAATCGGGCGCCGGAGCCGGGATTTTCGTGCGTAAATGGAGTGGACACAGCCTGCAAAACAGGAGGAATATGGGCCGCTATCGGACCTATGCCGCGAAACCCAGGTCGAGGAGTGCCGCCGGCTGGAGATCGGTTCCCTGGCCCGCTACACCCGCCTACAGCCTGACTTTGCGGGGCGATCCTCTGGACACGGGGCGGGCGGGATGATGGGCAGATCGGCTACCGGGTGCTCGCCGACGGAGTGTATTTCTCCTACACTGTGGCGCCCTACCGGGGCCTGCCCATGCCCTACGGCTATGTCGTACCGCTCGCCTGGTCGCGCCTGGTTTCCGGCGGCCGGCGCCCCTGGTGGCAGTGTCCAGTTTGCGGGCGCCGCTGTGGCGTGCTCTATCTGCCGCCGGGCGCAGGGCGCTTCGCGTGCCGGCAGTGCTATCGGCTAGCCTATGCCAGCCAACAGGACCGGATGCGCCGCTGGGACCACGATCTCGTCGGCTACTTGGCAAGCACGGCCTGGGGGCGGGCGCTGCTCGCTGAAGTCCAGCCGCCGCCCCCGCGCCCGCGTCCGGCGCCCGCTGATGCGCCCATCAAGCGCCCACGCGGCCGACCGCGAAGGAAACGCAAGTACACCCGCCGGGCGGCCTTGTGACCAAACCTTACACCGACGTACACCAAACCTTACACTAAGTTACACTACCAGGAGTGCGCCACGGTGACGCACCTTGGGGCACCTTACCCTGGCGAGTTGCACGACGTTGCAACGAAAAAGCCCTGGACTCCCCCAGTCCAGGGCCGGTTTATGCGTTATGGGGATGCTTATTGTGTGGCTGTGGGCTGCGGCTGTGCAGGTTCCGGCGCGTAGTGATGGACGTGTATCACTACTATTTGGATTTGGGGGCGCGGTGCTGAGGCGGGTTTGCACATTAGTATGAAGGTTCCGATGGCGAGGATGTTCGAGAGCATAGTGCTGCTCAAGACGGGGATGAGGGAGGCCACAAGGGACCCAAGAGCGATGGTAAGCACGGGAACTCCTATGGGGTGATGCCGGCGGCGTCGGGGCACCTACAGGGCGCAGGCAGAGACGCAGCGGCGGCGAGGTGGGAAGAGGTGCGGCGGTTCCGGTGGGGGACCGGGCAGACCCGCAAGATGAGGGGCGGGTAGAAGTTTGTCTTGTCCCCTCATCCTTATTATAGCATGGGAATGCTAAAACCCATAGAGTTGGCCCGGCCAGTTTGGAAAATACATCGAACGATGGAGTAGTCGGTGAGGGTTGGCCGGGATCTCGGGCCGATAAGTACGAGATCCCGGCCACGTGGGCTAGCGCTGCTACTTGCGGCGGGTGCGGTTGCGCCGTTCGGATCGGTGCTGTTCGTATTTCAGGCAGGCCACTTTATAGGCCATGATGCTTTGCACTACCGTTCCCACAATGCTAACGAGCAGCACTACATCTTCATGATTCATCGATGACGGATTCCTTTGGTGCTAAGCCGTGCGTGAGTACGCCATCGCCCGAAGACTTGCAACTTCTGCTCATCTTCGGTACAATGCCAACATGCGTAGTCGCTCTACGGCTGCGAAACAGCCAGATGCGGAGTCCGCTGAGCTTGCCGGCCACGGACTCCGTTGCGCGTATTTTCCGGCGGTGGTGGATCTTCCTCCCGCCATGCCGCCACCTACTGGATCACCTCCTTTCGGCAATAAAAAAGACCTATCGCGCTTCAAGCGCAATA
>CBJNAR010000940.1:0-2251 GCA_966434075.1 uncultured bacterium | reverse complement strand
CGCGCACCGTCGTCCTCTGGGTTCAGAAGCCCGGCATCGGTCAGGGCAGCGCGCAACTGCGCGCGCTGCCGCGAGGGCATCCGAACCTGCCGCTCGATTCCGCCCGGCGGCCCCAGGGCCTGCGCCGGGGCGCCCGGTGTATAGGCTGCCGGCACGGCGGGCGGCACATCCTCTAGCTCGCCGGGCGTGAGCGGCGCGTTCCCGAGGTCCAGGCCGCGCGCCGGATCCATCCGCGGCATCGGTTCGTGCGGCTGTTGCCTCGGCGCGCGCTGCGGCTCTTCCAGCGGTAAGATGCCGGCCTCGGCCAGGGTCTGGCGGAGCGCGGTCACGCCCGCGCGCCGGGCCTGCGCCCGCCGGCCGATCTGCCCGAGCGTCGCCGCCGCCCAGGCGGGATCCCCGCCGGTCTGCCCGGTCTGGATCTCGGCGGCGCGTGTTGCCAGGCGCTCTTCTTCGGGAGTCAGATCGGCCCCGCTGCCGCCCTGCCGGGCGACCAGGCCCCGCCGCGCGAACTCGCCCGGTTCCCGCTGGTGGCGCGTGGCTCCGTACAGCAGGGCCGTGCCCCCGGCGTGTGCCCCGGCGCTCGAAAGCAGCGCCCCGGCAACGGCGGGGGCGGCGGCTCCGCCCGTGGCGATTACCGCAGCCGCACTGATCGCCGCCTGCGCGGTGCGCCCGACCATCTCCCCGGTGGCCCGCACCGGGTCGATCATCTTCACGCCCACGGCCTGACCAAGCCCGCTGGTGATCGCGTTGATGGCCTGGAAGAAAGTCTCGCGGGTCAGATGCACGAACTGCCAGCAGAAGTAGAGGGTGATGCAGGACATCGCCACGAACAGGCCGGCATTGCCGCTGGCCGCCCAGTAGGCGTTGAAGCCCAGGAAGATCGCCAGGATCAGGTTGATGATCCACGTCTTGACGACCAGCATCAGGTAGGCGCGCAGGATACCCAGGGCCATGCCTTCGGTGGCCTCGAAGAAGACAAATGGCAGAGTCAGCGGCAGGCTACAGAACAGAATGGCCGCCGTCAGCGCCAGGCCGAAGGAAATCCCGGCGGCGACCAGGGCCACAAACGACGGCACAAAGTTGATGAACATCAGGCCCATGCCCAGCAGGGCTTTGTTCACGGCCCGCGTGCGGGTGTCGTTGTCGGCCGGGGGCAGCAGCGGGAAGAAGTCGCCGTTGTTGTAATAGTCCTGGTCGAACTGCGCCGGCAGCGGGGGATGGGTCACGGGCGGCTGCACGATGTCGGGCTCCGTGGCCTCCATGCTGGCGGCGGCCAGATCCAGCGCCGTAATTTCGACCGGCCCCACATACGGTTGCGTTGTCTGGCGGAACAGGTGCGGAATCGCAATCGCCCCACTGTGGGGATTGGGTAGCTCACCGCCGGGGCTATAGTAGTCGCCGTTCATGATCCCCTGACTGATGCCCCCGGCCGTCTGGTAAGCGGCGCCGGCCAATCCGTTGCGGAAGCTTTCCAGTTGATCAAAGATCCAGGTGTGATTAGCAAACAGGAAGCCCAGGAAGATCACCCAGACCGCGGCCTTGCGGAGATCGACCGGGCTGTGCCGGATGCCCAGGGTGCGCAGGATCAGAAAGATCCCGCCCAGTAGCACGGCCAGGCCCAGACTGCCCGCGATCCAGGCGTTGGCGACGTTATCGGGACCGAAGAGCGCCGTCAACAGCGTGTTCAAGAGACTGTGTTCCAGCCACCAGCGCAGGTAATAGAACATGGCCGCGATGAGCAGCCAGACCTGATTAAACATCCACAGCAGGGAGGCGAGCGTGCGCCCCACCACACAGATCGTCCATTGCACCGGAATGAAAAACCAGTCAGGCATGGCGATGGGTCCCCTTTCGGGCGGCGCGCGCTTGCGAATCCACGCGGGGATGGGCGGCGGGCGCGGGTCGGTGCGGGTGGCGGCGGCGGTAGAGCGTCAAGCTCCCAGTGAGTACCAGACCGGCCAATCCGATCAGCACCACCGGCACCGGGTCAGGGCCGGGGCCGCTCGTTACGGTGGTACTGTCGGTCAGGGGCTGGGCCGGGGTTGGTAGCGGCCCTGGGGCAGCTTGAACCCCTGCCGGCAAACTGATCGGCGCACTGGTCGCACTGCCCAGGTCGATGCCGGCGATCCACAGGTCCTGGCGGTCCACGAGCACGATTGGTACAAGGGCCGGCGCTGCGCTTGCTGCCGGAGTCGAAATCGCCGCGGCGCTCTCCAAGGTGCAAGGCGAGAACGAAACACGGGATGCGCTC
>CBJNAR010000939.1:0-2253 GCA_966434075.1 uncultured bacterium | reverse complement strand
ACGACGTGCTTCTGGCCCCAGGGATGGCCGACGGCAAAGACGAGTTCGCCCACGCGGAGGTTGCTGGAGTCGGCCACCGGCGCGGCGGGCAGGTCCTGCGCGTCCACCTGGAGCAGGGCCAGGTCCAGGCTGCGGGCCGTCTTGACTACCTGCGCCTCCAGGCTGCGCCCGTCGGTCAGCACGACCTGGATCGTGCCGCTGGTGTGTTCGACGACGTGGTTGTTGGTGACGATGGCGCCGTCGGATCGCCAGATCACCCCGGCGCCGCCGCCCCGGCCCTCGCTCTGCACCTGCACCACGCTGGGCCGCACACGCTCGATCATCGCCGCGCTGGCCGCAGCGAGGGCAGCAGCGATCCCGCCCACCCTTGCGCTCGCCGCCGTAAACACCTCGGAAACTTCTCCGGCAGGGACTTCCGTTACAGTATCTGCTACTGTCATGCTATTCACCTCTGTGCGCGCTCCGGCGGGCCATGCGCTAAGGCAACCCGGTCCGGTGCGCTCGTATTAGCGCCGTTCGCCAATGGTGACCTGGACGGTCTGGCGGGCGCCGCCGCGGATCACGTCGATGGGCACCGGCTTGCCGACCCGGTCGCCGCTGAGCAGCGCCTGGAGGTCGTCGGTATCGCTCAGCACCTGGCCGTCGAGGCCGACGAGGATGTCGCCGAGCAGCAGGCCGCCCTTCGCGGCGGGGCTGTCGGGTTCCACGCGGACGATCATCAGGCCGATCTCGCCCGGCCACCCGGCGCGCTGGCCCTCCGGCAGTTGCACCGGCTGGCTGCTGATGCCCAGGTAGCCGCGCTTGATGGTGCCGTGCTGGGACAGCGTCTGGGCGTTGCGCCAGGCGATGGCCGTCGGGATCGCCAGGGCCGCGCCGTTCGCCAGGCCGGTGGTCAGCAGGCCGAGTACGGCGCCGCTGCTGTCGATCATCGGCCCACCGGAGAAGCCGGGGTAGGGGATGGCGTCGGTCTGGATGAACTGCTCCAGCATGCGGTCGCGGCGTGTGCGCACCGGGCCGCCCACGGCGCTGATGATGCCCAGGCTCGCCATCAACCCGTCGGTGGACGGGCGCCCGACCAGCAGGATGAACTGGCCGACGCGCGCCGGGTTCTGCCCGGCGGTGATGGGGTTGATGTTCAGGTCGGCCACCTGCAACACGGCCAGGTCGCTCGACGTGTCGCGGCCCACGAACTGGGCGGGCAGGGTGCGCTTGTCGGGGGTACCGACGGTCAGATTGTCCTCGCGTTCCAGCACGTGGTCCGCGGTCAGCACGAGGTTGGGGGCGAAGGCGACGCCGCTGGCCGACTGGCGCTGCCGCCCGTTGACCTGCACGACCGCCGCGCCCGCGCGCTCGACGGCATCGGCCATTGCGTTCGATAACGCGCCAAGGGTATCGGCGCCCGTGGTTGTTTGCTCCATGGTCTGTATCCTCCCAGATAATGCGGAGTTCCCCCATTGGGAACCTACCCCCACTATACCCGCCGGGGCGCCGGGAGAGCATCACCCGGACGGCTAGAGGGCTACCCGGACAAACGGCTAGGATCGGGGTGGCGCGGCGCGGGCCGGTTTGAAACCGGCCCCTACATCGGCGATCCGGCGGGCGCGGGCCGGTTTGAAACCGGCCCCTACAGATACAATGATGGAAATCCGTGATTGGTAGCCGGTGGGCGAGATGTTGCGGGTTGCGGTGTAGGGGCCGGTTTGAAACCGGCCCGCGTGCCGGCGGAATTAGCGCCCGGCCCGCCCGTTACTCCGGGATGTTGACCTGGATGGGGCGGCGCGGGGCGTGGCTGAGGGCCAGGTCGGCGCCGGTCAGCACGAAGTCGCGCAGGATCAGCCGGGCCTCGCCGGTGATGCCGCGGTCTTCGATGGCGGCCAGCATGTGGTTGACCCAGGCGTCGCGCTCGTTCTCGGTGAAGGCGCGGTGGTGGTGGGCGTGGATCAGGTGGTGGAAGCGGCGCTCGCGCGACCAGAGCGGCGGCCCACCGAGCGACTCGGCCAGGAACAGGGCCAGGCGGCGCTTACCAGGTTCCATGTTGGGCGGGAAGAGCGGGCGCAGCAGCGGGTCGGCGGCCACGCGGTTGTAGAAGGCATCGGTCAGCCGCAAGAAGCCATCCTCGCCGCCGATCTCCTGGTATACGTTCATGCTGGGACCTCCGCACCGGTATACCCGTTCGCCCCCCATCGTCGCGTAGTCTATTATAGCAAATGCCGGCCCGCCATAGTCTAGCGCGCCGGCTGGGCGATGGTTTCA
>CBJNAR010000938.1:0-2253 GCA_966434075.1 uncultured bacterium | reverse complement strand
TCGGAGAGGCGGGGTACAGCTACGGGGCAGAGGCCCCAGTGGCGAACCTGGGGGCGCTGCTGCAACGGTTAGTGGACGCCCCGGCGGAGGTGGCGGCGGCGCGGGCACGGGCGGCGGAGCACGCCCGCGTGACCTTCTCGTGGGAGCAAGTCACCGACGCCTACGAAGCTCTGTTCGAGCGCATGCTCAAGCCTGTCCCGCGCCGGGTCTCCGGCACCCGCCCGGTCTCCCACCCCGACTTCCCGGAAAAGTAGACCGCTCACGACGTCGCACCGGGGAGCAAGCGCAGCCGCCCGCGCTACTGGGGCCGCGGGGCGTTGTTCGATCCCGTAGGAACGTCGTTCTACTCGTCTTTGCCGAGCGACTCGCGGATGAAGGCCACATGAAAGCTGGCAGCCGTGCTGTCCCCATACAGCGCATAGAGACTCCGCGGCGTCGGGACGATATCCACCAGTCGCCTGCCATAGCGCTGTTTGAGGATGCCGGCGATTTCCTCAAAGCGGTCATACACTTCCCAGCCGGTTCTTTCCCGCCAGATGACCTGGTCCTCATGGAGAATAATGCTGTCTGCGTCGATCTGATCCCAGGTGAGGATCAGCGTCTCTCCCGGCAGGTCCGGCAGTTGTTCGGGGGCCGTGAGCGGCGCAGGCTCAGCCGGGGCCGGCTGGTCAGGCGGCGTAGATCGGGCATTGCGAGGTTCGTCTCCGAATTGGCTCACTATTCAATCTTCATCCATCGGGTTAGCGCTTGATCAGCCAGATGAGCCACCGCCCCAACCAACCCAACATACCACGCATCGTCAACTGGATGGGCTGTGCCTCGGCGCGTTGCCCGGCCCCCAGGACATGGTGAAAATGGAGTTCCGTGGCAATACCCGCAGGCAGATTGGCAGGCAGGGGCATCATTTTGCGTTCCTGGAGCAGCAAGAAGTCGATGAGAAACAATGCCATCTTTTCATCGTAGAGATCGCCGGCGCTGGAATACTGGCTCGGATCCCGATTGGCGAAAGCCTCACCTACAACATAGTTGCTGTTCTCTTTGACAAGTGCCAACTGATAGATACAGAACCCCGTCCAGCTACGATGAATGTACAGCGTATCGTCCTCGACGAACATGAACCACTTATCTTCCATCCGCTCGGGAATGAAGCCCAGGCAGATCCGTTCATACTCCTGCTCGGTAAACGCGCGCTGGAGCGAAAGCTGTGCACGCTGGGCCGGCAGGGGTTTGGCGTCGGGCCAGGACTGGCGCGTGGCTCTTTCAGGTTGCAAGATCGCTCGTCTCCCAGGCGAAAACTCGCCGCATAACTACTTACGCCCACCGCGCAAGTTCCGGGCGTGGCAGCACGGAGCGTGCCACAGGGCGAAAGTGACGAGCGCCCGGCACGCATGCCGGGCGCTCAACCAGTTAGATTCGCGTCTCGTTTGGGAACGGGACAAGATGCTTCACTACGTTCAGCATGACAGATAAGCAGGCGCGGTCACTCGGCTGCCGCCTGCTCCTCCCAGAATTCGCCGATGTTGTCGTAGATGCCCTGCGGGAAGCGCAACTCGCGGTAGACGTTGCAGCTTGCGGGATCGTCCGGCGTCGGGCAGATCGGGAAGTCCTGCTGCGCCTGCCATTCGAGGATGCGGTCGCGCTTGGGCGGGTTGTAGTCCTTGCCCTTCACCTGCAGGACCATGGCGCGGGCCTTGTCGGCGTCCTGGTCGGGCTGCTTCGCCAACAGATCGACCAGTTCGTCCTCGTCCATGAAGTGGCGCGCCACCATGGCAAAAGTCAGGCGGCCATAATGGCCGATATCCTTCCCGGCTTCCAGCGCATCCAGCAGATGCGCCATCATCGGCGAGTCGCGCAGGTTGTCGCCCGGTTCCGCCGCCGGGGCCGGCGTCGTAGTGCGGTGGGTGTGTTGCGACTGGCTCATGTGTGTCCTCCTGTTCCTAACACTCCAGCCAACGGCTAGAATATTTGTTCTAGTATTTTAAGCACGGAGCGTGCCACAGGGGAAAGCGACGAGCGACCGGCAAGGCTGCCGGTCGCTCGCGGGTGCTGGCGGTGCTTAGCCGCGCAGCGCTAGTTGCCGCATGGCGAGACGTTACGCCAGTTGGCTACGGTGTCGTTGACCTGCTGGGTGTTGCCGGGGCCCAGCACCACGGTTAAGGTGCGGTTGTTGATCTCCTGGCACGATCCGTCTTTCTCAACATAGTTCCAGTCGCCCAGCACGTATTTGTACTCGACGTTCGTGCCTTCCAGCAT
>CBJNAR010000937.1:0-2260 GCA_966434075.1 uncultured bacterium | reverse complement strand
ACGTGCCGCCCAGCCAGACGTTCTACCAGTTCATCGAGCGGCTGTCGCTGCACGGCGTGATCAGCGGCTACACCTGCGGTGGCCCCGGCGAACCGTGCCCCGGTCTCTACTACCGGCCCAACGCCAACATCACGCGCGGACAGGTCAGCAAGGTCGCCGCGCAGACGTTCTTCCCCAACGCCTGCACTCCAGCCCAGCGCTGACCGCTGCACTGACTCATTAAGCCCCGGAAGCGGCGCTCCGGCGCCGCTTCCCCACCATCCCGCCGTACTCTGCGGGGGCCGGCGCCCTGAGTGCCGGCCCCCCTCGGATGCCGGCTATGCGGCCCGATCCCATAAAGGATCGGGCCGCTTTTTACGTGACTGGCAAACGATTATTCCGTTCTCTGTTTTGCTCCTGCCGCGGCTCACGGTGATGCCGGCGGCAGGCTTCTGCGCAAAGGGCGCGACTCAAACAGGCGTTCCACGGCGCCGGTTCCCATCTCCCTCTGTCTGCTTATGTGCCCGGCAGGCTGCGGTGACTGGGCCGCTCGCCGGCTGGGCCACCCGGCTGCGGTGCGCTTCTCCCGTCAGGCCAGGTTGCCCCGGCAACGCCGCCACCCAAGGAGGGAGGTGAGGCCGGAGCCGGTGCGTTGCTCCCCTCTCCATGGATCTTGTGGGCCGGCCGATCTGTCCATGACCCTGGAAGGTGTCTGCTGTATCCGGGTGACCCCTTCCCGTTGGTGCTTGTCTGCCCGAGATCCGGGAGTCCCATTGATGTGAACCCACCGTACCATACCCAGGAAGGATGGTTATGATGCATAAGAACCCGTTTACGAAACAAATCCGGCAGTGGGCGGCCGTGGGAACGGGCCTGTTCCTGCTGCTGCTGGCGCTGGCCGCGGCCAACTTCTTGCCCGTGGCTTCCGCCCAGCAGGCGCACGAGGCGCGGACCAGCGGCCTGCCCGCCGTTGCCGGCTCGAACGGTATCCTCTCCGGCCAGTCGGTGCATAACGACACGTCGCCTCCGCTGCGCGCTATCCCGCCCGCGCAACCCCGGCCAGGCTATGCGAGCGAGAATGAGCAGCGCGAGCGCCTGCCCCGCGGTTATCACCCGGTCGCTAAGGACCCTGTCCTCCAGCGGGCGTTGGATGCTCTCGCACCTCTGGCTATGCCCGCGCCCGTCCGCAACTTCGAAGGTGTCTACGATATCCCTGGCGTCTCGCCTCCGGATACCAACGGCGATGTGGGACCGAACCACTATGTCCAGTGGGTGAACGATCACTTTGAGATCTTCGACAAGGCCGGCACTTCGCTCTATGGTCCCGTGCAGGGCAACACCCTCTGGGTGGGCTTCGGCGGGCCGTGTGAATTCCAGAATAACGGCGACCCCCTCGCCGTGTACGATAACATGGCCGATCGCTGGGTCATGAGCCAGTTCGCCTTCCTGACCGGCGCCGGCGGCGCCCGCGTCGGCCCCTATTACCAGTGCTTCGCTGTGTCCGCGACGCCCGACCCGCTGGGTGCCTGGCATCGCTACGCCTTCAAGATCAGCGACACCATCTTCAACGACTATGGGAAAGTCGGCGTCTGGCCCGAAGCCTACTATGCATCGTTCAACATGTTCGGCCCGTCGGGCTTCGCTGGGGGCGGGTTCGCCGCCTTCGACCGCGCCCAGATGCTGGCCGGGCAGCCGGCCAGCTTCCAGTTCATCCTGGAACCGGGGGCCGGAGGCGACCTGCCGTCCGATCAGGATGGCCATACCCCGCCGCCGCCGGGCACGCCCAATATGTTCCTCGACTGGTGGGACAACTCCACGGGTGAAATGCATGCCTGGTACTTCCACGCCGACTTCAACAACCCGGCCAACTCAACCATGACCGGCCCGGTTAGTTTCTTCGTCGCGCCGTGGAATATCCCGTGCGGCTTCTCGCGCGACTGCGTTCCCCAGCCCGGCACCACGCAGAAGGTCGACGCTATTAGCGACCGGCTGATGTACCGGCTGGCCTATCGCAACTTCGGCACCCATGAGTCCTGGGTTACGAACCACACGGTCGATGTCAGCCCCGTCACCACTACTGTGCAGACCGCCGTGCGCTGGTACGAGCTACGCGACTCGGGCACGGTGACGCCGACGGTGTACCAGCAGGGCACCTATGCCGGCGACAGCGCCAACAGCGACAACCGCTGGATGGGCAGCGTCGCCATGGACGGGCAGGGCAACCTGGCCGCCGGCTACAGCGTCTCCGGCGTCAATACCTATCCCAGCATCCGCTATACCG
>CBJNAR010000936.1:0-2267 GCA_966434075.1 uncultured bacterium | reverse complement strand
GGGCGGCGTGGCCCCGATCCCGCGCCGCGCCCCCGCCGCCGAAGCCTACCTGGCGGGCAAGCCGCTCGACCTGGCCGCCGCCACCGAAGCAGGCCGCCTGGCGGTCCAGGGCGCCGTGCCGCTGGAAGACAACGTCTACAAGGTGCCCCTGGTCAGCGGCCTGGTCACACGCGCCCTGCTGCGCCTCGCGGGCCTCGCCGAGCCCTGATACCAGGCTATGACGTTGTTTCACCGCGAAGACGCGAAGGGCGCGAAGAATAGAATTAATATTAATTATCTTCGCGTTCTTCGCGTCTTCGCGGTGAATTTTCGTGAGCAGGTAGCCGGCGGCGCTTGATCGTGGCGGTTATGGGGTGCTATACTGCGGCGAGAGACGATGGGGGCGGGTGGTAGACCCGCCCTGTTTGTGCCGCGCCGCCGGCCGGATCGGAGGGAACCTAGATGAGCGATGCATACACGAATCCCGGTGGTCCTGTCCGGAGCGGCATCGTGCTGGGCGGCGGCGGGGCGCGCGGGCTGGCCCATGTCGGCGTGCTGGCCGTGCTGGAGCGCGAGGGCTACCCCATCGACCTGCTGACCGGCACCAGCATGGGCGGCCTCATCGCGGGCATCTACGGCCTGCTCGGCGGCAGCCAGGCCATCACCGAACTGCTGGACGCCCGTCCGCCCGGCGAGGCCACGCGCATGAGCCGCGCGCCCCGGCCCGAACTCTACGAGTCGCGGCCCTTCCGCCGCTGGCTGCGCGACCTCTTCGGCGGGCACACCTTCGCCGACCTGCGCTGGCCCATCGGCCTCACCGCCGTGGACCTCGACAGCGGCGCCGAACTGGCGATCACCCGCGGCCCGGTCGCGCCCGCCATCTGGGCCACGACGGCCATCCCCGGTATCTATGCCCCGGTGGAGGCCAACGGGCGCCGGCTGGTCGACGGCGGCGTGCTCAACCCGGTGCCGGTGGACCTGGCCCGGCGCATGGGCGCGACCATCGCCCTGGCCGTCGATGTCCTGCCCGAACCCGACCACGCCGCCGCGCGCATGCCCACCGTCTACCACCAGGCCATGCTGCGCAAGTTCGGCGTGATGAGCGACCACATCTCCAAAGCCTTCGACATCCTGCTGGCCGCCCAGCGCGACAGCCGCCTGCGCGAGTCGCCGCCCGAGCTGCTGATCACCCCCGACCTGCACGGCATCAGCACGGTCGATTACACGCGCGGACCGGAGATTATCGAGCGCGGCGTGGCCGCCGCCGAAGCCGTCTTGCCGGAGATCCGCCGCCTGCGCGACCGGCTCCTGGCCGCCCAGGCGCAGAACCCCAACGGCCACCGGCCCGGCGCCCCGCTGCCGGTGCGGGAGCATCTCGGCTGATGGACACGCCGCCCGCCGGGGAACGGCTGCAAAAGGTGCTGGCCCACGCGGGCATCGCCTCGCGCCGCGCCGCCGAAGACCTGATCCTGGCCGGGCGTGTCACCGTGGACGGCGTCGTCGTGACCGAACTCGGCACGCGCGTGGACCCGGCGCGCGCCCGCATCGCCGTGGACGGGCGCCCGCTGGGCGCGCCCGCGCCCGCCGCCGAAGCCCACGTCACCTACCTGCTGAACAAGCCCGCCGGGGTGGTCAGCACCGCCGAGGACCCGCAGGGCCGCCCCACCGTCGTCGACCTGGTGCCGCCCGAGCCGCGCGTCTACCCGGTGGGCCGCCTCGACGCCGACACCGAGGGGCTGCTGCTGCTCTCCAACGACGGCGACCTGACCTACCGCCTGACCCACCCGCGCTATGCCGTGGACAAGGAGTACGAGGCGCTGGTGCGCGGCTACGTGACCCAGGAGACGCTGCGCCGGCTGCGCGAGGGCGTCACACTGGCGAACGACCCCCGGCCCACGGCCCCGGCCCAGGTCGAGCAGGTGGCCCGCGTGGGCGAGAACACGCTGCTGCGCTTCGTGATCCACGAGGGCCGCAACCGCCAGATCCGCCGCATGATGCAAGCGGTGGGCGGCGGCGTGCTGCAACTGCGCCGCGTGCGCATGGGGCCGATCACGCTGGACGATCTGCCCGCGGGCCAGTGGCGCGCGCTGACGGCGGCAGAACTGGCCGCGCTCGACCAGGCCGCGGGCGAACCAGCCCCCGTCGCCGAACCGTCCGAACCCGCCCCGTCGCCACCCGCGCCCCCGCGCCCGGCAGCCGCCCGCCCGGAGCGTCCCCGCTTAGATCGCACTGCCCGCGTCCCGCAGCCCGCGCGCCCGGCGCCCGCGGGGCGCAATCCCGGCGGCCCG
>CBJNAR010000935.1:0-2272 GCA_966434075.1 uncultured bacterium | reverse complement strand
ACCGATGTTGACGGAGTTGCGTGGGCCCCACTTGATCGACGGCAGCGGCGGGTTCGGGCGGAACCACTCGCGTGAGGTCGTCGTCGCGCCGACGCGCAGGTTCTCGACGTTGTCCGGGCCGTAGCGCTGCACTTCATAGAAGCGGCCGATGGCGTTGTGCGCGTGGGCCGCGAAGAACAGGTAGTTCGGGGTCCAGCCATCGTAGAAGCCGTAGGTCCAGACGCCGGGCACGCCGCGCTTGGTGAGCTCCATGACGTCGGCCTGCGCCATCGTCCACCACTCGTTCACCGTGATGGCGTCGAGCCACTCGTTGTATGGGCCCGTGCCCGTGGACGAGTAGAGGTAGCTGACCGACTCGTGCAGGTCATGCATGACCTGCGGCGTCCACTCGAGGAACGTCTTCGTGATGTCGCGCGTCAGGGCGAGGAACTGGCCCATGCCGTCGCGGTTGTTGTCGTGCGCGACGTACTTGCCCCAGTACATCAGCGGCAGGCGCGCGTCGTCTTCCGCGCGCTTCTTGTTGAAGTAGTACGTGTCCACCATCTTCTCGCGCCCGTCGACTTCGACCACCGGCGTGATGAAGGTGATGATGTTGTCGCGGATGTTGTCGTAGAACGGCGACTCGGTGACCGCGAGGCGGTAGGCGAGCTCCATGAGCATCTCGGGGCCGCCGGTCTCACCGGAGTGCAGGCCGGACGTGAGCCAGTAGATCGGCTTCGCTGTCTGCAGCAGCTCCTGGGCGCGGGCCTCGCTCGTGGTGCGCGAGTCGGTCAGTTCCTTCAGCGCCTCCTCCGAGAACTCATGGCGCGGCTGCTGCGGGTTGGGCTGGATGCTGTCAACGGGCACCTCCAGGGCGGCGCCGCGCACACGGGTAGGCGCGTCCGGCGAGTCGGACCCTTCCTCCGGGGGCGTTTGCGGCGGCGCGGCGCCTGGGATCAGGGCGCCGATTCCGCGCCCGAGCGCCGGTCTAGGCTTTGGCATGGACTCTTCCTCTGGCCTGCTTACGAGGCCCCCACACTCCGCTGGCGCTCGCCGCCGGCGATCGATCCTGCGTCGCCGGCGCCGCCGAAGCGCCGTTGCACTTCGTCCGCCAATTGCTGATAGGCGAGGGCGCCCCGCGAGGTGGGATCATACTCGCGAATACTCTGCCCGTAACTCGGCGCTTCACTCAGGCGCACGCTGCGCGGGATCACCGTCTGGAACAACTCGCCGGGAAAATGGGTGCGCACTTCTTGTTGCACCTGGCCGGAGAGATTGGTGCGCGTGTC
The DNA here is from genome assembly GCA_966434075.1 of uncultured bacterium. Lineage (GTDB taxonomy): Bacteria > Chloroflexota > Chloroflexia > QHBQ01 > JAICKM01 > JAICKM01. Next base: position 1,004 of record CBJNAR010000935.1, on the reverse strand, counting down.
AAACATGGTCAGCACGATACCGAAGATCTGCAGATCCGGGTTGACATGGCCGACCACCAGGTCGATGGTCTGGCGCAATTGCATCAGCCCTTCCAGCGCCAGGTATTCGGATTGCAACGGGATAATCACGCCGGCGGCGGCGGCCAGCGCGTTCAGCGTCAGCAAGCCAAGTGAGGGCGGGCAATCGATCAGCACGATGGTGTAGCGATCCCCGAGCTTCGTCAGGGCGCGGGCGAGCCGGTGCTCACGGGCCATGAGCGGAACCAGTTCGACCTCGGCGCCCGCCAACTGCACCGACGCGGGCGCCAGGTCCATATTCGGGCGGCCACTGGGGATGATCACCTCGGCGAGCGGCCGGCTGTTGACTAGCGTGTCGTAAATCGAGGTCTGGATGGCGTGTTTGTCGAAGCCCAGGCTGCTGGTGGCGTTGGCCTGCGGGTCCACGTCGATCAACAACACGCGCTCGCCCGCCGCCGCCAGGTAGACGCCGAGATTCACGGCGGTGGTCGTTTTGCCGACGCCGCCTTTCTGATTGGCGATTGCCAGAACTCGGGCCTTCCCCACAGTCGCTATCCTCTCCCACGCCCCGGTGTCGCCGCCGCGGATGCGCGGCAGTGGTTGTATTCTATCGTATTCACCGCCAAACGGCAAGCGCCGCGAGCGACCCCAGCCGCCGTGCTCGCCCGGCACGCTTTCTGCTCTGTTAATAGTAAACCAGTTTCCCCCTGGTAGTGATATGGGGGTGCGCCGGAATTTGCCCGGCAAATGGTTTGGGAGAGCCGAATCCCGGCTACCACAAGGAGGTAAAGATGCAAAATTCGAGTCATCCGGTGGGCGAAGCCTACGGACTCATCGACAGCATTCTGGGCAATCATGCTCAGGACTTGCAACCCAATCAACAGCAGGATCTGCAAGGTCTCCGCGACCAGTTGCAGCAGAACCAGGGCTACTACCAGCAGAATCCCGACGCGATGCAGAACCTGATCAACAGCATCATCTCCATC
>CBJNAR010000934.1:0-2276 GCA_966434075.1 uncultured bacterium | reverse complement strand
GCGGCCAGCGCCGCGTCCAGCAGCCGCGCCGCATTTTCGTAGGTCGGGTCCAGGGCCACCACCTGCCGCAGGCTGTGGGCCGCCTGGTCCCAGCGCTGCGCCGCGAAGGCCTGCACCCCGGCCAGATAGTGGCTGTGCAATTCGCTCGGTGCGCCCGGCGCCGGGCGGGATTCGACCAGGGCCGGGGCGGGCCGGGCGCTATCCAGGTCGGCGGCGATCTGTTCGAGCGCCTGAGCCATTTCCGCCGCGCTTTGATAGCGGTGGGCCGGGTCTTTCTCCAGCGCGCGCAACACGGCCAGGGCGACGGTGGGCGGCAGATCGGGGTTGAACATGGTGGGCGGCGGCGGCGCCTCGTACGCCTGCTTGGTGAGCACCACCACCGGCGTGCCCGAGTCGAACGGCACATGCCCCGTCACCATCTGGTAGAGCACCACCCCGGTCGAGTACAGATCGGTGCGCCCGTCGATGGGCTGGCCCAGGGCTTGCTCCGGCGCCAGATAGGCGGGAGTGCCGATAATCAGGCTGGGCGAGGTCAGGTTCAGGTTCTCGCCCTCGGTCAGCAGCTTGGCGATGCCGAAGTCGGCCAGCATCGGCCAGTTGGGGGCCGGCATCAAGATATTGCCCGGCTTGATGTCCCGGTGCACGATGCCGCGCTGGTGGGCATAGTCGAGGGCGTCGAGCACGCGCGCCACCAGGCGCAGCGCCGGGACCGGCTCCATCGGCTTGCCCAGCATGTCGCTCAGCGTCACCCCCCGCTCCACATATTGCAGCACCAGGAAGAGCATGCCATCCTGCTCGCCGTGGTCGTAAATCGGCAGGATGTTGGGGTGTTGCAGGTGCGCCATCGCCCGCGCCTCGCGCTTGAAGCGCATGGCGAACTGCGGGTCCTCGTTGTGGAACAGCACCTTGATCGCCACATAGCGATCCAGCGATTCCTGGTACGCCTTGTAGACGGTCGCCATGCCCCCGCGGCGGATGACCTCCGTGAGCCGGTATTGGCCCATTTGTGTATTGAGCAGATCAGCCATCGCGGGTGCTCCTGTGCGACGCGGGTACTACGAGGCGGGCGGGGCTGTCACCAACGCCCCCGGATCCCTCCTCCGGTGGGCACAGCGCTCGGCCGTAGCGGCTAGTGCGAGGGTAGGATGCAAACCGGTTCGATCAGACCATCATTGCTGCGCTATAAAGAGTCTCGTTCAATTATACAACGATCCACTACGGCATACCACACAATACAATGCAAATGCCGGGAAAGGGTAACAGGGTGGAAGCAAAATACGCCAATTTGCCATCACATTTGCGCCCGGCGCGCCTATGCCGCACTCGCGTGGAACGTGATCGGCAGGTGCTTCACACCGTAGACGATAGGGCTACCCGTGCCCTGCAGCGCCACGCTGGGCACCCGGCGCATCTCCGGCAGCCGGTCCAGCATCATCGTCAGCGCGATTTTGCTCTCCAGCCGCGCCAGCGGCGCCCCCAGGCAAAAGTGGATGCCGTGGCCGAAAGCCAGGTGCCGGTTGGGCACGCGCCGGATATCAAACCGGTCGGGATCGGGGAACTGCGCCGCGTCCCGGTTCGCGGACCCGATCTGCGCCATGACCATCTGCCCCGCCCGCAGCGGCCTGCCGTCCAGGTCCACGTCGGCAGCCACCCGGCGGTACATCATCTGCACCGGCGACCGGAAGCGCAGCACCTCTTCGATGGCCCCCGGAATCAGGGCCGGGGCGGCGCGCAACTCGGCCAGGATCTGCGGGTGCTCGTCGAAGCAGAGCACCGCGTTGCCGATCAGGTTGGTCGTCGTCTCGTTGCCGGCCACCAGCAGCAACACGCAGAAGCCGAGCAGTTCGCGGCGGGTCAGATGCACGCCCTCGATTTGCGCGTTCAGCAGCGCGCTGATCAGGTCGTCGCGCGGCTCCTGGCGGCGCTGCTCGATCATCTCTAGAAAGTAGACGCTCATCTCGGCCTGGGGATTGCCGCCGCCCATGCTCGCGCCCACGATGGCGTCCGACCAGGCTTTGAAGCGGTCGCGGTCCTCCCGCGGGATGCCCAGCATTTCGGCAATGACGATGACGGGCAGCGGGTAGGCCAGGTCGCCCACGACATCCATCTGCCCCTGGGCGACCACGCGATCCAGCAGGTCGTTGACGATGGTGGTGATGCGGTCCGCCAGCGCGGCCACGCTGCGCGGCGTGAAGGCTTGCGTCACCAGGATGCGCAACTGGCGGAGGCGCGGCGGGTCGGTCGTGGGGAGGCTGGCGGGCAGCGGGGCTTGCCGC
>CBJNAR010000933.1:0-2278 GCA_966434075.1 uncultured bacterium | reverse complement strand
GACGTTGTCCGGGTCCTGGATCAGCGCGCGCATGCTGCTGAGCCAGGCTTGCATGGTGCGGGCCGTGTTGTATGCTTGCTGGATGGGGTTCTGGTCGCGCGGGTTCGACACCGGCAGCAGCCGCCACATCCCCGGACTCTCCTCGTACTCCCAGGGGCCGTTAATGGTGCCCCGCAACCGGCGGCGCTCGTTCTTCACTTCCAACATGAAGATACAGGGCTTGGCCGGGTCTTCGCGAATGACCAGGAAATCGACCTGGCGTTGCCCGCGCGGATTGGGGATCTGAAACTCGACGAAAACGTGATAACTGTCGTTTAACCGGCGTAACGCATCCAACAAACCCTTATCGGCGGCCTCATAGTTGCCGATGTAGATTTTAGCCATAGAAGAAGGTCCTCTCTCGAAAAATGAAAATTAAACGCAAAGGTAGATAAACCCGGCGCCCGGTCACAGACGGCGTTCGCGCTGGGGGCACCCCCGATCCGCCCAGAGTTGGGCATAATCGGCCACCACACAAACGCCCGGCACGGCACCTGCATCATATACACCACAGCTTCTGCTACCCTGGTCCGGTACAATGCATGTTCCTGTTAAAGTAGCGACGACTGGATAGGTGCGGGCCATACCCGCACGGTGTTTCATTATACATCAGGCCCGCGGCTCGCGCCAATCGGACACCGGCGCGGGCAACCTCAGCTATGGCGCCCCAGCAGGCGCACGGGCACCGCTCAGCGGGCCGGACCGGGGGCCGGGATGTCCTGCGACGTGACCGGCGCGCGGCGGCGCAGCAGGGTCAGGCCCAGGCCCGCCGCCGTGCCGAACCCGACCAGGGCGAAGACGGCCCAGGCCAGCGCGGGCGCCGCGAACTCCCGACCCAGGTCGTAGAGCAGGCCGCCGCTGACGTTGCCCAGCCCGCCGCCGACGGCCACGGCCAGCGAACTGACGCCGAAGTAGGAGCCGAGCGCCGCCGGGTTGGTCAGGCCCGCCGTCACCGTCTGCTGGGTAGGCGCCGCCAGCAGCATGCCGGTCGAGACGAGCACCACGCAGAACAGCAGGCCCGGCACCGTGTGGATCAGCGCCAGGCCGCCGAAGCCCGCCGCCATCACCACGATGCCCAGGATCAGCGTGGGCAGCGGGCGCAGCCGGCGTTCGGCCAGGCGCAGCAAGGGGTATTGCAGGAAGATGTTCATGCCCGAATTGATGCCGTAAATCCAGCTTACCGAGTCCGTGGTCCCGCTGACATCCTTGGCTAGCAGCGGCAGCGAGATCGAGAATTGCACCCACAGGAACCAGTAGCCCAGCAAGAGCAGCGTGAAGGTCACGAAGGGCCGGTCATGGAGCGCCAGGCGGAACCCGGCGGTGAGGCCCCGGCGCTCGGCGGCGATCTGGACGGGCGGCAACAGCACCAGCGTGATGACGAAGGTGGCGACAAAACAGGCCGCGGACAGCAGCGCGACCAGCCCAAAATCCACCGCCAGCAGCAACGCGCCCACCTGTGTGCCCAGGGCCACGCCCAACCCGCTGACCACGCCGAGCAGGGAGTAGAACCGGCCCCGGTTGGTCTCGTCGGTCAGCGCGGCGATGGCCGCCGACTTGGGCGAGTCAAACAGCGCGCCGCCGAGCGCGGCCAGCAGCACCGACGCCAGCAGGATCGGGAACGTCGTGGCCCAGGCCAGCGCAGCGAAGCCCACGGCGCGGATCGCCAACCCGGCGCAGATCGGCCCCTTGGCGCCCAGGCGGTCGGCCAGCATCCCGCTGAGCGGACTCAACCCCTGCTGCGCGAGCTGGCGCACCCCCAGCACCAGCCCCACCGTGGCCGCGGCCCAGCCCAACCGGTCCACATAGTAGACCGAGATCAGGGGCACGACCATGAAAAAGCCGCCCCACATGAAGAACGTGTCGACCAGGATGACGATCAACCCGCGCCGGTTCGCCGGTTGCCATGCGCTCTGAGCCGGCGCCGTACCCTCAGCCGGCATGCGTCGCGCTATTCTTCGCCAACCTGCGGCCACTTCTCGGCGATCTGCCGGAGCTTCTCTTTATCCGAGAGATAGTTCTCCACGTAGCCGCAGTTGACGCAGACATAGGCGTCGAGCCGGGCGTAGCTCAGGCCGCCGGTGCGTAACGTGGTGCTGTAGCCGTTGTTCTCGCGGTCCACATGCACGTCGTGGGAGCCGCATTTGGGGCATTGACCGTCTTTCATAGCTTCTCCTGTCCAGATCACTGTCATGCTGAACGCAGTGAAGCATCTCGTCTCCTTGCCCACGCGCCGAGACTC
>CBJNAR010000932.1:0-2278 GCA_966434075.1 uncultured bacterium | reverse complement strand
CGGCCAGAGCGGGTCGCCCACCACTCGGCGCATCAGCCAGAACGCGCCGAGCGCGGCAGCGGCGCTGCCCACCGCCAGGGCCACCGGCCAACTGATCAACAGATCCAGGCGAATCGGATAAGCGGTTGGGTCGGTGAACCACTTTTCATGCGCGGCGGCAGTCACCGGGGCCAGCAGCACGGCGACGGCAACGCCCGCCAGCGTCCAGCGTGCCTGAGCGACAAAGTTGGGATGGCTTTCGTGAACTGTCTGCATCGTTGTTCCTCACAATCCTCCAGCCCGATGGGTCTCTTTGGGGCAAACTTTGTGCAATATTCTACAAAGTATACGGATCGCGCTGCGGTAGGGTTTGATTGCATGGGCCTGATATGGATGTCTACTGTGCGCGGGATTTGATCACCGTAGCCGGCTCTGCTATACTGGGACCAATTCCACGACCCGGCGGTCGCCGCCCTGGCCGCCCTATTCGCCGCCCCGCGCGGGCTTGCCCGGTGAAAGGATCCGCTACACGCTATGCCGGTACCCGAATTCGATTTCAGCCACTATTTCAAGTATGACGAACTGGTCGGCTTCTTGCAGACGATGGTCGAAGCCTACCCCACGTTGATCACGACCGAGACTATCGGCAAGAGCTATGAGGGCCGCGACATCCAGATCGCCCTGGTGACCAACCAGGCCACCGGGCCGGCGCTGGAGAAGCCCGGCTACTGGATCGACGCCAACACCCACGCCGGGGAAGTGACCGGCTCGGCGGTGGCCCTGTATACGATCCACTACCTGCTGACCCGCTACGGGTCCGACGCACAGGTTACGCGCCTGCTCGACGACTATGTGGTTTATGTGCTGCCGCGCATCACCGTGGACGGCTCGGAGAAGTACCTGACCACGCCCCATATGTTGCGGTCCAGCGTGCGGCTCTACCCCTACGAGGACGAGCGCGACGGCCTGCAGCGCGCGGACGTGAACGGCGACGACCGCATCTTGCAGATGCGCTACAAGGACGAGAACGGCGCCTGGAAGGCCTCGGAGCAGGACCCGCGCATCATGCGCCGCCGCGAACCCGACGATTTCGGCGGCACCTACTACTCGCTGCTGCCGGAGGGCCTGATCCGCAACTACGACGGCTACGAGATCAAGATCGCCCCGGCGCCGGAGGGCCTCGACTTCAACCGCAACTATCCGTATATGTGGGCGCCGGAGGGCACGCAGTACGGCGCGGGCGATTTCCCGCTCTCCGAGCCCGAGACCCGCGCCGAGGCCGAGTTCTGGCGCACCCACCGCAACATCAACGGCTTCCTGACCTACCATACCTACGCCGGGGTGATCCTGCGCCCCTACAGCACCCACGCCGACGACAACTTCCCGGTCGAGGACCTCGACATCTACAAGCTGATCGGCGAGAAGGGCACCGAGCTCACCGGCTACGAGTGCGTGTCGGTGTTCCACAAGTTCCGCTACCATCCCAAGGAAGTGCTGCACGGCGGCATGGACGATTACGCCTACGACCACTTCGGCTGGTTCGGCTTCACCACCGAGCTGTGGGACGCGCCCACGGCGGCGGGGGTGGACAAGCAGGTGGAGAAGACCGACTACATCCAGTGGGGCCGCTGGCACCCGGAGGAAGACGACCTCAAGCTGATGCAGTGGAACGACGAGAAGCTGGGCGGCAAGGGCTTCCACGACTGGGTGCCGTTCGACCACCCGCAACTCGGCCCGGTGGAGATCGGCGGCTGGGATTTCAAGTACGTCTGGCAGAATGCGCCCGCCGAATACCTGCCCGAGCTCTGCGACCGCCACTGCCGCTTCACTATCGCCCACGCCCTGATGGCGCCGCGCCTGGGGCTGAAACAGGTCGATGTGACGCACCAGGGCGCCGATGTGTACCGCATCGTCGCCGTGCTGGAAAACCGCGGCTTCCTGCCCACCTACACCAGCAAGAAGGGCCAGGAACGCAACATCGTCCGCCCCATCCGGGTCACGCTGGCGCTGCCGGAGGGCGGCGCGCTCGTCACCGGGCCCGCCGAGCAGGAGGTGGGCCAACTCGAAGGCCGCGCCAACAAGGCTTTCGGCGGGTTCCGCTCCCCCTCGCCGACCGACAGCCAGCGCAAGGTGGAGTGGGTGGTGCGCGCCCCGGCGGGCAGCACGGTCCAGATCACCGCCCAGGCCGAGCGCGCGGGCACCGTGCGTGCCGATGTGCCGCTCGAATAAGCCATGGCACCGCGACGACGCGAAGGGCGCGAAGAACACAGCTTATACCAATAATCTTCACGTTTTTCGC
>CBJNAR010000931.1:0-2281 GCA_966434075.1 uncultured bacterium | reverse complement strand
CCATCGCCGCGGCGCAGGAAGCCTATGTGGCGCTGGTGGAGTTGCTCGACAAGCAGTTCGTTAATGTGCCGAGCAAGACGTTGCGCCGCAAGATGGCCCGCCAGGCCGCGCGGGCCGTGCTGCCCAACGCCACCGAGACCAAGATCGTAGTCACGGCCAACGCCCGCTCCTGGCGCCACTTTATTGAGATGCGCGCCAGCCCCTACTCCGAGCCGGAGATCCGCCGGCTGGCGATCAAGATCTTGCGGGTGTTGCAGCAGGAGGCGCCCAACCTGTTCGGCGACTACGAGATCGTCACGGCAGAGGACGGCAGCGAGGTCGCGGTGACGGCCCACACCAAGGTATAAGAGATCGGCAGCCGGTCGGGGCGATTTTGTTCGCTGTAGGGGCCGGTTTCCAACCGGCCCGCGCCCGCGCAGGCGTTGTAGGGGCCGGTTTCAAACCGGCCCGCGGCCCAGCCGAATCAGCGGGGCCGGGGGCCGCCGAGGTCGAGCAGCACCGCCCAGGCCACCCAGATCACGATCATCAGCATGAAGCCGAGCAGCGCCCAGATGGCCGCAACCCACGCGCTCGTCGGGCCGCGATCCGGGTGGTCGTCGGCCCAGGCCCGGTAGTCGGCGCCCTGCAAATACAGGAACAACCCGGCGTCGCCGAAGCTCAAAATCAGCAGGGTCAGGAAGGTGCGGTTAGCCCAGGTGGGACCCTGGCTCCAGAGCGCCAGCACGATCGCGGTGGAGGCGAGGCCGGTCAGCACGGCAAAGACGGCCTTATCGGCGCGGCCCAGGCGCAGCAGGTTAGCGGCGGTGACGAGGCCGCCGGCCAGGGGCAGCAGAAACACCGTGGACCACCCGGAGGTGATCGGGTGCCAGGGCGGGGGCGGAGCCGGGCGTCTCATCGGCGGGCACCCCCCGCCGCGCCAAGGGGCTGCTGCTGGGTCCAGGCGGCCCAGAGGAGGTCGCGGGCGGCGGCCATGCCCGGCGCGACCCGCAAGCCCAGACACTGGCCGCCGGCGAACCACGAGACGAAGAAGCGCGCTTGGGGTGCGTCGAGGCCCGGCCACCCGCTCAGGCGGGGATCGACGTGTTGAACGCCCAGATAGGCTTTAAACCGGGCGTCGGGCAGCAGCAACTTACCGAGGCGGCGGGTGCGGCCCCAGGGGCAGACCCCGGCGGCAACATAGGCATCCGGGTCGTTATCCCAATGCGGATTGTAGACGGCGCTCCAGGCAATGGCGCGCTCCAGTTCGTCGCGGTGCATCGCGCCCATTATAACGGCGGAGCGCGGGTTCCGGCAAGCCGGGCCGTGGCATAACGCTTGCACTATCGGGACTACCTGGGCGTTGTTTACATAAACCGAGATCGGAGAACCCTGCCAGCGGGGAACTACCATCCTGAGCGGAGCGAAGAATCGCCGTCCTACTGGTCAAACGACGAGACTCTTCGCCGCGCTCAGAGTGACCAAACTCTCTAATCAACTACAGAGAACACTAGCAGCGGATATGGCTGAATCCACCACCCCGCGCGCGAGCGGCGGGGATCCAACGACGAGTCTGCGGCCCGCCTTGCAGGCGCTGCTGAGCAACGCGCGCCTGGTGACAGGGGCGCGCGCCGCCGCGCTGGCCGTGCCCGCGGGGCCGGAGGGTCGGCTCACGCTCGTCAGCGTGGAGGGCGACGCGCTCACGGCGGGGGCCACCCTGGACCCGGAGACCGTGCCCGGCTTGCGGGTGCTGCCGCTGCCGCCGCCCGCGCCCGATGTTCCGGCGCCCAGGGTGTGCTTGCTGGTGCTGCGGGGCCTGGTGTCCAACGAACCCGGCTCGGCGCTGGCCTCGTGCCTGCTCGCGCTGGCCGCGGTCGTCCATGCCATGCAGGTGAGCGAGGCGGCCCGGCGCGCCGCACCTGCCCCTAAAGAGGCACCGGCGCCGCCACCAGCGCAGGTGGGGTTCGATATTCCCCGCACGCCGGAGATCGTGCTGGAGCGCACCCTGCAGCGCATCTGCCGCCTGCTCGAAGCCGACCTGGCGAGTGTGGCGATCCGCGACCGGCGCGGCGAAATCGTCTGGCGGGGCATGGCGGGCTACCGCAGCCCCATCGCACCCCACACGCCGGTGGGGCCGGGGGCCGGCCTGGCCCGGCGCGTGACTACGACCGGGCAGTTGCAATATTTGCCCGAAGCCGATCCGGCCATTCCCTTGATGATCGAGGAAGGGGTGGACAGCGCGCTGGGCGTGCCGGTTTGCATCGACGACCAGCCCGTCGGCGCGTTGATCATCGGCTGGCGCCGC
>CBJNAR010000930.1:0-2283 GCA_966434075.1 uncultured bacterium | reverse complement strand
CGAGCAAGATAACCAGGTAGAGGCCGGTCAGCACGGGCAGGGCATTGGAGAGGCCCGCCGCCAGCACGAGCGCGACGAACATGCCCAGCTTGGCCCGCGGGTCGATGCGCTGCAACCAGCCCGGTTTGCGCGCGTGTTCCTCGGTGAAGACGGCGCGCTCAATCGAGCCGGCCACATCGGCGATGGTGCGTTCGAGCCAGCCAACCCGGCCTGCGGGGGCGGATGCGGCGCGGGCGCTCATAGTTGGGGCGCCTCCTGGGCGGGCGCCGTCCGGCGCTGACTGTCGCGCCGCCGGATCAGGGCGCTCAGCGCGAGCATGACCCCGCCCACCAGCAGGATGCCCACGATGCCGCTGATCTCGTAGCCGATGGCCGTCTGCCAGAGTGCGGCGTTGGCATGGCTGAAGAAGGGCAGCGGCAGGTTATAGCCGGCCAGGGGCGCGCTGAAAATGCTCGACAGATCTTGCAGGCCCTTGGGCACGTAGCCGAACGCGGCATGGACATCTTCGACGCTGCCCTCGCCATAGGCGAACCCCGGTGCGATCAGCCCCAGCGGGGCCAGCACGGCCAGCGCGGTGAACGCCGTACCCACGCGCTTCATGCGCTGCGGCAGCACGAAATACGCGAGCGGGATCAGGATCACCGCAATCACCGCGACAATGAACAGCATCGTGGCGACCGCGGGCCAATCGACCTGTGCCCAATCGGCACCGAACAGGTGGCCGATGTCGCCGCCGCCGGTGATCAGCCCGGCCACAAACAACCCGATCGCGCCCACGACCGCCGCGCCGGTGACGATCTGCCACAATGGGCGGCGCGCCGCGCGGCCCTCCACGGCCTCCGGCCCGGCGAACACGCTACGCAGCGAGGTGAGATATTCGGGGTGCGACTTCTGCAAATAGGCCACGCCCAGCCCGGTGATCAGCGCCTCGACCACCGACGCGCCGAACAGGTGGGCCAGCAGCATCGCCGGGATCGTCGCCTCCAGGCCGTAGGGGCTGTAGAGCGGGTGGCCGCTCTCGGTGAAGAGCAGCGGCTGCACGCCGAGTTCCACGGCCACGGCCAGCGCCGACATGGTGATGCCCACGTAGGCGCCGATGCCCGCCGCCCAGGCCCGCCGGGTCGAGAGGATGGGCGAGCGCCCGGCGATGAGCCGGTACGTCCAATAGCCGAAGAAGGGGAGAATAATAGCCATGTTCAGGCAATTGGCGAAAATGGCGAGGACGCCGCCGTCGCCGAAGAAGAGCGCCTGGAGAATGAGCGCCATGCTGACGCCGAGGACCGCCGCCCACGGGCCGAGGACGATAGCGATCAGAGTGCCGCCCACGCCGTGCGCGGTGGTGCCACCCGGCACGGGGATGTTGAACATCATGATGGTGAAGGCGAGCGCGGAGAAAATCGCCAGCAGCGGCACGGTGCGATTGTTCAGGATCGACTGGACCCGGCGCACGGCCAGCGCCCACGCCGGCACGGTCACGACTCCCGCCCCCAGTGACATGATCGGGCTTAAGTATCCGTCGGGTATATGCATTGCCTACCTCCGTTACTGCTGGCGCGTCGACCGGGGAGCGCGGTCGCGCTGCTATCACTACCTCTGCCGGCGCCCGGCGGGGTAATCATAAGCCGGGCCGGCAAACTTGAACACGTACTATTTGCAACTAGTTGCTTTTGCAACTCTTTGTACCAGTTTACAGCAAGCGGGATCCCCCAGTCAAGAGACTTGCTGTGTATCGGGTCTACTGCGAGGGACGGAAACCTGCGGGGCCGCACTCAGTTCACCGCGAGAGCATCATACTTGCAACGAGTTGCACCAACGACCTAGGGTGCCGGAAACAAGTAGCACAAGCCAATGTACGCACCGGTTTGCTTTTTGGATTGATTATTTGCCGGACAAACCCCGGCAAATCGCTAGTGCATTCCGGCCAGGGCTTCTCCAGGTTCTACACTCCGCGGGGCGAAACGGATTGCCGGTCAGGCGGCGCGCGGTTGCAGGCCGCCCGGCGGATGCGCTAGACTACAGCGTGACTACAAACATGGACCCCCAGGCCCCTGCCGCCCCTAGCGGCGCGACCGGGGCCGATATCTGGTGGCGCCATCCGCTGGATGTGGCCCCCGCCGGTACGCAGGTCGAGCGCGCGCTGGGTATGATCGCCGAGGGGGCGCCGCTGCCCGCGCTCTGCTGGTACTGGGCCGTCGAACCGACGCTGATCCTGGGCGTGTTCCAGCCACCGGAGGTTATCAACGAGGCCGCTGCGGCGGCGCGAGGCGTGCCGCTGGTGCGCCG
>CBJNAR010000929.1:0-2284 GCA_966434075.1 uncultured bacterium | reverse complement strand
CAAGATGTAGTGTCTGAATGCCGAGTCAAAACACAACATCTAGTAGCAAATCCTTATTGTGAAGTGAGTCTAGTATATACCCCGGACTGCTTAGGTCGCAGTCGCTACGGCGTGGCTCGGTTGACCAAGCTCCTGAACGGGCGCGGCATTGCGGTTGCCTCTAGCACGAGTTGGCATGCTCAGTGGGAGACTCTAGCAGACGCCACAGCTTTTTGCAATAGCTCCATTTGCCGGCGCTCAGGTATTCGATTAGAAGTAGCCAATCAAACGGGGTTGCTTTTGTCCTACAGACCAAGGGTTTGCAGCGCCGCAGCTCGGTCCGGCAGATCTGCCAGCCGGGATACTTGCAACTGCATACCCAGTTTGTCGTATATAGCCCGCGCCTCCTGCCACATGACTTCGCCGGCCGCAGGATCGCCTTGCGCCAGCGGGTGATTCGCCCAAACGCGGAGTACTTGGGCCCGTTCCGCCTCCATGCCGGCTTCAGTACACACCCGCAAACTTGCTGCAAAACATGCGTCTGCATCCTTCGTTACGGTTCCCAGGAGGATAGCGGTGCGGGTCCGGCTCGCAATGAGTCCCAAAGCGAGCCACGCTACTTCCAGATCGCCCGCGTAACCTGTCATTGCGGCAGGGGTGAGTGCTTGGCGGGCGAGTACGAGGGCGGGCTCGGGCTGGCCTTGCCCGAGCAAGGCCATAGCCAAAACAGAGTAGTAGTATGGGAGAAAGCTACGGCGCCCGGCAGCTTCGTGCCATGCGATAGTTCGTCGTAGGTCGATCTCGGCCCCACGGTAGTCGCCTGCCTGCACGCGCACGGTGCCTAAGGCTCCAAGCGTCGTCATCTCAAGATCTTTATTCCCGCTGTGCTTTATCTGCGCGAGCGTTTGAGTAAGTCGGACGATAGCCCCTGGATAGTCCCCTTGCAACTGTGCAGCGACGCCCAGGTTACTTAGTGCATTCGCCACGCGCCAGCGGTCGCCCCGTTGGCGTTCGAGGGCCAGGGTCTGTTCCAGGTAATCGGTCGCCTTATCAAAGTCGCCCAAATTGGCGTAGACGCATCCAAGCAAGTTTAGACACTCCGCCATCTCCTTAAGATTCCTGGAGGTGGTGCTCAGGGCCAGCCCCTCCTCGCCCGCAGCCAGTGCTTCTGCGGGCATACTTAGCCGGCACAGCTCCCAACCCTTGCGCCGCAAGGCGGTGGCCAGTTCCGCTGATAGCAGGGCAGTACGTGCTATCCCTTCCGCGTGTCCTGCGCTTTCCAAGGAGGCCTGGAAGTTCCCCTGACTGTCCTGTACTTCGGACAATCCGTTCCAACCACGCACTTGCGCGTCGATCGCTCCCGCTTGCTCTGCGGCACCCACTAGTGAGACGAATATCTCAGCAGCTTCGGAATAACGGCCCTCCAACCGCAGCATTTCGCCCAAGTGATCATAAATCTCTAATCGGGCTGCTACATACTGATCGTCTTGAGGCAGCAGGCCCAGCGCCTTTTGGTAATAATTGATCGCCGCCTCCGCTGAGTAACCCGCTCGCGCTTGATCCCCGGCCCGGCGGTACCATTCCCCGGCGGCTGACCCCTGGCCGGCTCGATCGTAGTGTTCTGCGATCAGGCCGGCAAACTCTTCCGCCCGATCCCCGCCGTGTTCAATGATCCACGTTGCAGCTTGCGCATGATACAATTTCCGGTACCGTTTCAGTACACTCTCGTATGTGACATCCCGGAGGATCGCATGCTTAAAAACATATTCTGAGGTATCGACGAACGCTGAGAGTTCCCGCCGGAAGATCAATTCCTTCCCGCGTAAGCTACGCAATAACGGGCTTAGCTGAGGCGTGGTCATAAATAATAAACCGCGCTTCGGGGTTGCCAAAGCGCGGCACCCTCCATATTATTGCAGTTGCTTAGACCCAACAACTGGAGGCAATTGCAATGATACCGGAAAGCAGTCGGCTTGTCACACTGGTGGATCGGATCCCCAGCCCTCCGCCTGTCAAGCGCCTTCGCGGCCGTCCAACCTTGCCTGGCCGCGCTGCCCAACCGGTTGCCCGCCCAGATTGGCGCGCTCGGCTGCCACTTGGTGGCCCTCATCCAACCTTGGGCGGCCTATGGCCGCGCGGTGGCCGCCGAGAGCACCGTGCTGCGGGCCAAGGGGGTGGTTGGCATCGCAAACAGCGCGCGGCGGGCGCAGTGCCGCGCACCAGCATTGGCACCGAGGCCCACTGGACTAAGAGCGGCTGGCGTGGCCCATTCTACGGCTGGAAGTTGCACCTGATCACGGTGGTT
>CBJNAR010000928.1:0-2290 GCA_966434075.1 uncultured bacterium | reverse complement strand
GGGATCGGCGAGATCCAGCATAAAGAGGCCCTTCTCGTCCAGCAGGGCCAGGCGCTTACCGTCGTTCGCCCAGGCCACGACCGGCTGGTCGGCGTTCAGCCGGGTGAGCCGGATGATCTGGCCGCCCGCCACCGGCGCCAGGTAGATATCCCAGGGCACGCCGTTGGCGCGCGCGGGCAGCGGGGCCAGCCCCAGCGCGCGCAGCAGATCGAAGTCGCCCGACGGCACCTCCAGCGGCGTGACGGCGGCAAAGGCGACCTGCGTGCCGTCGGGCGAGAAGCGCGGCGCCAGCACGTCCTGGTAGAGATCGGGCGGGAACAGCGGGCGCGCGTTTCGCCCGTCGCTATCGGCCAGCATCAGCGTGTGGGTGATAAACGACTCGCTCTCCGCCGCGGCATCGGGCGCGCTGATGTAGACGATCTGCTTGCCGTCGCGGCTCACGTCGGGCATGCGGGCGGCAGGCAGCACAGTGCCCCGTTTGCCGTCGGGCGCGGCGGGCACCAGCCGATCCACCGACCACGACTCCACGCCCTCGGTGAGCCGGTCCATGGTGGGCGTGGCGTTGGTCGCCGGGTCCACGGTGCGATCCGAGGTGAAGTAGAGCGCGCCGTCCGGCCCGAAAGCGGGCGTGATCAGGTCTTCGCCGGGGCGGCGGGGCGCCAGCACCTGCGGCGAGCCGCCGTCGGGGTCAATGGACCAGATCTCGGTGTTGGGGATGTCGCTGGCCGCGGCGGGCAGCGAGCGCGTGTAGGCGATGCGCTTGCCGTCGGGCGACCAGGCCGGGCTATCGGCCCGCCCGTCGCCGGTGTAGTAGGTCAGGCGGCGGGCGTGGCCACCCTGCGCGTCGCTGCGCCACAGGTTGCCGTTGCGGCTGTAGACGAGCCCGCCCTGGAACGGCGTCGCCGCCACCACCTGCAACGCCGGATCGCGCAGGTCGAACTCCATGTCGGGCTGCCCGGCCACGCGCGCCAGGATGTGCATGTGATAGGTGCCGGGCACCGTCGGGGCGCTCAGATCGGCCACCCAGCGCGTGACCTTGCCGCTGATGTTCATCGGCAGGTAGGCCATCGGGCCGGGGCCCAGGGGGGCGGGCTGCCCCGCGGCGTCGCGCAGTTGGAGGTTGACGATGGGCGCCAGGCGCGTGCCCGACCCCTGCCCGGCGCGCAGGTCCAGGCTGACCTCGACGCTGAGCGGCGCGGCGGCCTCCACCGGCCCCTGCGCCGGGGTGGTGATGAAGCGCCCCGAAATCTCGGTCTGCGGGCGGCTGAGCAGGAAGGCCCACACCGCCACCACGACCAGCAGCAGGGCGCCCACGGCGATCAGGATCAGCCCGGCTGTCCGCCGGGCCGGCTGCACGGGGGCGGCGGCAACCGCCCTGGCGGGTTTACGCGGTGTGGGCATGAGCAGGCAGGGCCGGAAGGTGCAGGTTCACGCGCAGAGGACAACCTCCAGGGTCAGGATGCGGGCTGCTGGCAGGCGCGGCAGACTCCGAACAGGGCAAAGTGATCGAGATAGGGCCGGAAGCCGTGTTCCTGCTCGATCAGCCGCCGTAGCGGGTTGAGCGTCGAGTCGGGCAACTCGATCACCTCGCCGCAGATTTTGCAGATCAGGTGATGGTGCGGCGATTCCAGCAGTTCGTACTCGTATTGGTTGCCGCCCATGTGGGTCATCGACGCCAGCCCCAGGCCGGTCAGCAGTTCGAGCGTGCGGTACACCGTCGTCTTATTGACATAGGGGTAGCGCTGCTGGACCGCGGTCAGCACCTGCTCGGCGGTGATATGGCCGGGGTGGGCCGCGAGCACCTCCAGCACCATGAAGCGCTGCGGCGTCAGCCGGACACCGCTGGCAACCAGTTTCTCGTGATATTCGGTTAAGCGATTCTCAGACATGACTTGAATCCAGGGTCCGCTACGGCGGACCGGCGGGATGGACATCCGGCGACCGCCTGCGTCGCGGCATCGTCGTCATGCTGCGGATAGCCGGCAGCACGAAAGATGCCGCGAATCAGGGCTTAGCGCACGCCGTCGCGCGCGTATTCGCCCGCGAGCGCCGGCTCGCGCAGGTGGTCGTGGATCAGGTGCTCGTGGCCGTGATGCACGCCCTGCTCGTGCAGGTGCTCGTGGATCAGGTTGGCCTTTATCAACAGATCGTGATCGCTCAAGATCGCTTGCGGCGTGCCGTCGGCCAGGATGCGCCGTTCCTCGCCGATCACCACGACGCGATTGGCGATAATCGGCACGATTTCGAGCTCGTGCGTGGTCGTGATCAGGGTCTTGCCCGCCGCGCCCAG
>CBJNAR010000927.1:0-2292 GCA_966434075.1 uncultured bacterium | reverse complement strand
AGGAGCTGTAGGAGTACATGATGGTCAAACCTGCGGAAAACAAAATCACCCAACTGCCGGCGAATCGCCCGGCGGGCGCCCCCGCGCCAAACGGGCATGGCCCCGCGCCCGGCGACGGCGTCACGGGCGGCCTGCCCGCGCCTGCCGCCGCGCCGCGGGTGAAGGTGATCAAGTTCAGCCATGTGTCCAAGCGCTTCTATCTGCACCAGCAGCGCCCCAACTCGTTCCAGGAAATGCTCACCGGGCTGATCGGCAAGGGCCGCCGCCTGACCAAACCGCCGCCCGAACTCACCCCGCAGGCGAAGAGCTTCTGGGCGTTGCGCGATGTCAACTTCTCGGTCTACACCGGCGAGGCGCTGGGCATCATCGGTGAAAACGGCTCGGGCAAATCGACCACGCTGAAGCTGATCAGCCGCATCCTATACCCCACCGAGGGCAGCGTGTCGGTGCGCGGCAAGGTCTCGGCCCTGCTCGAACTGGGCACCGGCTTCCACCAGGACCTGACCGGGCGCGAGAATATCTACCTCAACGGCAGTCTGCTCGGCCTGAGCCACCGCCAGATGGACGCCCGCTACGAGGATATTGTGCGCTTCGCCGAACTCGAGCGCTTCATCGACACGCCGATCAAGCACTGGTCGTCGGGCATGGTCATGCGCCTGGGCTTCGCCGTCGCAATCAGCGTGGACCCCGATATCCTGATCACCGACGAAGTGCTGGCCGTGGGCGACGAGGCGTTCCAGCGCAAGTGCCTGGAGCAGATCGCGCAGATCCGCCGGCAAGGCAAGACGATCATCTTCGTGTCGCACGCGCTGGAGTCGGTGCGTAGCCTCTGCAACCGCGTGATCTGGATCGACCATGGCGTGGTGCGCGCCGACGGCCCGGCGAGCGCCGTGATCGACAAGTACCTGGACTTCGCCAACGAGCGCCATCGCACGCGCCTGATCGCCGAGTACGCGGCCCGGCATACGCCGGGAACGGGCACGCCCGCTCCGTCGCTGCGCCAGACCGGGCCGCTGACCGAAGCCGATGCCGATCTCGATGCACCGGATGAGCCGGGGGCCGCGCCTGAAGCGTCCGACACGCCGGGAGGCGAGTGGGGCACGTTCCAGGCCCGCATCACCGATGTCGGCTTCCTGGACGACGAAGGTAACGCCGGCGGCAACGTGTTCACCACCGGCGACCGCATGACCATCCGCATCTTTTATCATGCGCCGGAGCGGATCGAGCACCCGGTGTTCGGGCTGGCGATCTATACCGAAGGCGGGGTCCATCTGAACGGCCCCAACACGCGCTTCGCGGGCTATGATGTGCCCTTCATCGAAGGCGACGGCCATATCGATTACGTGATTCCCAACCTGCCGCTGCTGGGCGGCGTGTACGATCTCACCGTGGCCGTGACCAACTCGGACCTCACCGAGACCTTCGACCACCAGCACCGGCGCTATCACTTCGTGGTGCAACCGAACCCAGACCTGGCCGAGCGCTGGGGCATCCTCTACCTGCCCGGCGAGTGGCAGGTGGGCGCCTGCGAGGTGTTGCCGCCGCCGGGCACCACCGGCCCCGACTCCTAGGCCCCCCTGGCCGAGTCGGATCGGTCCGCGGCCCCTGTCGTAACCCCTGGCACAGGAATTGCAATAATTTGTTCAGATGTTATGTTAAACTCGGCGGTGTGACGCTTCCGGGCCGGCGCCGCCTTGTCTTTTGTGTGCAGCAATGGAACACGTCATGGCTATGCAATCGAATTCATCCGGGCAGTCCGCGCGCAGGCGGCTGCCGCATCTGGTCGTTGTCGACGACGAACCCAGCATCCGCGAGATCTGCGTGGATGTGCTCAGCAGCGAGGGGTATGAGGTCTCGACAGCGGACAACGGGCGCGAAGCGGTCGATCTCCTGGCGAGCCAACCCGCCGATCTGGTGTTGATGGACATCATGATGCCGGTGTTGGACGGGGTAACGGCCTGCAAACTGATCAAGGAAAACGAGCAGACGCGGGACATCCCGGTCGTCATCATGTCGGCGTCGAGCAATCTCCACAGCCGCATCGCGGAGTTGCGCTGCGTGGCCTCGGCGGTCGTGCCGAAGCCGTTCGACTTCGATCAACTGCTCGACACGGTCCGGCGCTTCGTCGCCTAGCTTTGCGCACGACAAGCAACCCGCCGTGCGATCCTCCCTGGATCCGGACGGCGGGTTGTTGTGCTTATGGCGTGGGCGCGGGTCGCGGGTTTCAGGCGGACCCTTCGTCCCAGAACGAATCGCTTAGATAGCGGCTACCGCCGTCGGGCAGCACCGTGA
>CBJNAR010000926.1:0-2294 GCA_966434075.1 uncultured bacterium | reverse complement strand
CGCCGCCCTGCTGGGCCAGGGCGCCACGGTCACGATCTACGCCAAGAAGCCCCGGCAGACGAGTGGTCAGTGGTCAGTGGTCAGTGATCAGTAATGCGGTAGGCACGAGACTCTTCGCTGCGCTCAGAGTGACAGGCTTCCCGCGCGCGACGAGACTCTTCGCTGCGCTCAGAGTGACAAGCCACGCTGACCACTGATCACTGACCACTGACCACTCGTCGTCACTCAGCACTCGTTTGTCACCACCGGACGGGGGTGCTATAATGGCGGTTGGGTTCCCGCGGTACCGCTTTGCCGGGGGCGCGGGCGTGCCCACGCCGGGCGCAGGGTAGTCGCGGGGGAGCGACGACCGGGCCCGGCAGAGCAACGCGAAGGACGGGTGAGCAACGGCATTGTCTAGCGGCACACATCAGGGCAAAGAGGACGCGGCGGTGGCCGGGGCCGCGGGGCGCACCTCGGCGGTTTCCGCCCCCGGTCGCAACCGGCGCGGGGGCCGCACGACCCGCCGCAAAGGCCACCCCACGCACACGCCCGCCCCCGTGCCGCCGCCCGCGCCTGCCCCTGAAGGGGCAGCGAAAGAGGCACACGCGGCCCCCGCCGTGCGCCGGTCGCCGTGGCGGCGGCTCGGCATCCTCGCCATCCCGCTGCTGATCCTCGCCCTGGTGCTCGAAACGCTCTGGTTCGCGCCGCTGGACGAGACAAGCGCGGTGCCCGCCCGCACTCCCGCCCCGCTGCCGCTGGCCGCCGTCAACCCGTTCGGGGCGCACGTCTTCCTGGAGCGCGAGGTGGACCGCTTCAAGAAGGACAAGACGCTCGACCTGTTCCGGCAGGCCAACCTGCACTGGGTGAAGCAAGAATTCCCCTGGAGCGAGCTGGAGTTCGAGAAGAATAAGTATTACGACACCAACAACAACGCGGTGTCCTGGGACAAGTTCGACGGCATCGTCAGCCAGATCGAGGCGCGCGGGCTGGATGTCATCGCCCGCCTGGACCGCGCGCCGTTGTGGGCGCGCCCCGACGGTTCGAGCAGCAACGCCCCACCCACCAAGGTCTCCGACTTCGGCGACTTCGTGGCGGCGTTTGTCCAGCACTACAAGGGGCGCATCCACTTCTTGCAGATCTGGAACGAGCCGAACCTGGAAGCCGAGTGGGTGCTGGGCAAGCCGGTGGACCCGCAGGGCTACGTGGCGCTGCTGCGCGAGGCGGCCACCCGCGCCCGCGCCGTCGACCCCGACATCATCATCCTGAGCGCGCCGCTGGCGCCGACCAACGAGGACTACCGCCAGGGCGGCAGCAACAACCTGCGCGAGACGGCCTATCTCGACCTGATGTACCAGGCGGGCGCGGCGCCTTGGTTCGACATCGCGGCGGCCAACGCCTTCGGCTACAACAGCCCGCCCGAGGAACCCCCCGCGGCCAACACCTACAACCTGCGCCGGGTGGAACTGATGCGCGCCGTCATGGAGCAGCACCACGACACCCAGAAGCCGATCTGGATCACCGAGTACGCCTGGAACGCCCAGCCGGCCGACGGCATCAGCGTGCATAACCGCGCCTGGGGCGAGGTGACGCAGCAGCAGCAGGCCGACTACACCGCGCGGGGCATCGAGTATGCGCGCACCCACTGGCCCTGGGCCGGGGTGTTCGTCATCTGGTACTTCCGGCAGGTGGGCAACCTGGCGCCCGACGACGCCGAGTATTACTTCGGCATGGTCAGCCCCGACTTCGTGACCCAGCCGGTGTACGGCGCGGTACAGGCCGAGGCCGCCGATATGAGCGTGGCCGGCGTGGGCGACTACGGCGCGCTGAGCACGCCGGCCAACGCCGGGCCGGGCTGGGCCATGCGCATGATCCGCCCCGACCCTGGACAGGATGCGCCGATTGTGCCCCTGCTGGTCTCGCAAAGCCCCACGGCCACGCTGACCATCACCTTCCGCGGCACCGACCTGGATCTGCAACTCGCCCCGCCGCAGGCCGGCGCGCAGGCCGCCGCGCCGCGCATCTACGTCACCATCGACGGCGCGACCGAGAACGTGGCGGCGACCCTGCCGCGCGACGAGCAGGGCCGGCCCTACATCGGCGAGCAGCAGAGCGCGCAAACGGCGCCCACCGGCGCGGCGGGCGCCCATCTGGCCGCGCCCCCCGCCGCCCAGGCGCGCACGGTCAGCGTCGCCGCGGGGCTGGGCAAGGAGCGCGTGCCCGAGGTACACACCGCTCAACTGCGCGTCAGCGGGCCGGGCGCGGCCATCCGCGGCTTCACTGTCGCCAGCGAACGCTCGTACCTGGCCTTCGGC
>CBJNAR010000925.1:0-2299 GCA_966434075.1 uncultured bacterium | reverse complement strand
GGCCCCCGCCGGAGTCGTTCAGCGCGAGGGTGATCAGGACCCCGGCTACTGCAATCAGCGCCAGGCGGATCACGATCAGGATCACACCGGGCGGTGGGGTGCGATCCCGAAGCCTCCCGATGGGTGCGTTCAGGCCATCGGCGGAGTGCGTCCAGGCGGGCAGCGGGCGGCCGGTGGAGGGCGGGCGGGCCGGGGTAAAGCGCTGGCGGCAATGGACACAGAACTGCTGGCCGGGCTCGCGCACCTGCGTGGTTTGGCAGTGCGGGCACGTGTACGCGGTGTTCAAGAAACCGTGACCTCCTTCACCGAGCGAGGGATACCGGCTGGGCCGCGCCCGACCGGCCATCGCGCCACCGGCGACCGATTACTGCGCGTAGCGGGCGTATTCTAGCATATCCATGAGCAGGCCGTGCGGGCCGGCCGTACCCCCCCGCGTCGCCGAACGCCGCCACCGTGCGCGCCCTGACGGCGGACCTCGCCGCCTTCTACGCCCGCTACAGCGATCCGGCCCACAGCGGCCTGCGCGTCAAGGACCTGCGCCAACACAACCGCCACGTCGAAGCCTGGCGCGACGGCATCCGCGACGCCCGCGGCTTGCAGCGGTACTAGCTATCGCCGGCAAGCGCACCGCGAAGGCGCGAAGGCAGCGGAGAGTTCAACAGAAGAGGTTTTGGACCCGCCATGCCACGGGCTTCTTGCGGTTGCTGCTCACTCAAACCGCTCGCGGATGCTGGGGCGCAACAGGTATAGCACCACGGTGATGTGGGCATTAATCCCTACAGTAGTGTATAATAGCTAAAAAGATCTACATAACAGAAAAGAACGCGCTACGAATAGGTAATCTGGATAATAATTACTACATCATATAAGGGGCCCAACGAGTGAGGATTTACCCTGGTGTTGGCCGCCCGTGGGCGGCCTAATCCTTGATTGTTCGTGACTCAAGCACACTGAACCTCAAAGAGTCGGGGAAATTACAGTGCTAGATGATAGCAAAACCCGTGTTCTCTATTTTGGTAGTGCCCGGCGGACTCAATCCGCTATTGCAACCTTGGGTATTTTAGTGCTTTTGCTAAGTGGTTGCCTAGGACTCACTGCCTGTGGCTCCTCCGCTCAGCTCTACGAACAAGTACAGCGACTTTCGGCTTTCGGCACTGGTGAAGCCCGGACTATTAGTTGGTCAGGCCATAGCCAATACTTAGCTGCGGGCTTTATCAATCCCCTCGTGCATATCTGGACGTTCCCTGGGGGTCAAGAGACCGGTTCATTATCCCACTTGGGAGGTGGAATCAGCCAGATGGCCTGGTCCCCGAATACGCCCCGACTAGCTGTGATTATCGATCAGCCCCAGGACCAACTCCGCATTTGGGATCCCCTCAATGGACACGCCTTGGCCACCTTATCCTCAGCCGTTGGCGCCAGTGCCGTCGCCTGGTCTCCCGATGGCTCACTGCTGGCCGTCACAGTGAAGGGCGGGGTCCAACTGTACGATACGGTTCATTGGCAGTGCATTCATACGCTCCCGTATGCCAAAGAAACTCCGGCCCTTGCCTGGGCGCCAGACGGTCACCTACTTGCCGTAAGTGGAGAAACGGACATCACAACCGGGTATATTGATCTGTGGGATGTAGCGAATACACGACGAGTGCAAACCATTCCGTGGCAAGACTGGGCGACCCGCCTCAGTTGGTCTCCGGACGGAAAATATATAGCGGCGCCAGCTGCGGCCCATACTGTACAAATCTGGGATATGAGCAGCCGGCGAATTACGGAGACGTTAGCCCATGATGCACGCATTCGGGATTTGGATTGGGATCCCACCGGGGCCAGGTTAGCGGTGGGAGCCGCTGATGAGATTCGCATCTGGGAGCCAACCACGGGAGCGCTGCTCGCAATCATTCCCTATACCGGGGATGTCGCCACTGCCGTTCGCTGGTCGCCCGACGGCGCCTATTTGGCGGGCGCGGGACAAAGCGGAGATGTAACGGTCTTCAAGGCAAAGTAGGCACCCATGATAATATCCTTTCGGTTTGTACCAGCTACCGGCAAAGAATGAACGGTTCTTCCAAATTATCAGTCATATTCTAGCACTTCCCATACACGTGGCCGAAGATAACAAGTACCATAAAACCATGCCCGGTGGCCCCTATTATTAGGGCCGTTCGGCCTTGCCATAGACAGAAAGCAAAAGGACAGCCGGGAATGCGAGACACAAAACAGGGAGGGCGGCCTGCCACCCTCCCCGTCTTGCATGACCGTTGCCGGCTGTCGAGGCGTTACATCAAGTGCTTGCGGCAGA
>CBJNAR010000924.1:0-2301 GCA_966434075.1 uncultured bacterium | reverse complement strand
CCTCTTCGATGGGGTAGCCGAACACGCCGGTGCCCAGCGAGGGGAAGGCGATGCTGCGCGCGCCCGCTTCCTCCGCGAGGCGCAGGCTGGTGGCATACGCGCCGTGCAGCAACCCGGCATCCTCGGGCCGCCGCCGGTAGACCGGGGCCACCGCGTGGACCACCCAGCGCGCCTGCAGCCGCCCGGCCCCGGTGATCGCCGCGCTGCCGGTGGGGCAGCCGCCGATCCGTTTGCACTCCTCGGCGATGCTCGGGCCGCCCGCCCGGCGGATGGCGCCGTTGACGCCCGTGCCCCCGGCGAGCCGGTCGTTGGCCGCGTTCACCAGCACGTCCGCCGCGATGGTCGTGATGTCGCCCTGCCGTAATTCCAGCCGGGTTTGCCCGATCTGTAGATGGTCCACCGCGCTACCTCCTTGCCCGCCCGCGCCGGTGCCTGGGGGCCGGCGCGCCCCTATTGCCGCCCCTTGTGCTGCGCCTGCGCCTGGCCCGCATCCACCAGCTTTTGCGCGCGCTCGGGGCCGAAGCGGCCCTTGGGCGTGAATTGCTTGCCCTTGATCGTGTTGTAGGAGACGAAGAAATGCTCGATCTCCTCCACCAGGTTCGGGCTGATCTGGTCCAGCGACTTGATCTGGTGGTGATCGTGCGAGTCCGTGGCGACGGCGATGAGCCGGTCGTTGCGCTCGGTCTTGCCGTCCTCCGTCTGTTCGGCCTCGATCACGCCGATGAGCCGCGCGGGCACCAGGCACCCGGCAAAGGCCGGCTCGTCCATCAGCAGGAGCACGTCCAGCGGGTCGCCGTCCCCGCCCTGCGTGGCCGGGATATAGCCGAAGTCGAACGGGAACACCGCCCCCGCCGGCAACACACCGCTGAGCTTGAACACCCCGAGCTTCTCGTCGTATTTGAACTTGTTGCGGCTGCCCTTCGGCGTCTCGATGATCACGTTCAACGCCCCGGTTTCCTGATCGACGGCGCCCAGGTCGGCCACGGGCGTCGGTTTCTGCTGTGCCATGCGCTCTCTCACTCCTCCACGGTATTTGCCTGGCTGCCGGCGGCTGCGGCGCCCGCACGGTTCTCTGTATCAGGATTCATGCCGCCCCTGGCCCACAAAAAGGCCGCGCAGGCGGCCTTCGTACCCGTAGCCCGCCCTTTCAAGGGCCGGGCGCCCCGCTCAGGGCGCCAGCGCCCCGGTCCAGGCCAGGCGGTCGCGCAGGCGGAAGGCGTCGTAGACGGCGTGGCAGGTGGGGTCGTTGTTGAAGTAGGCGTAGACATCGCGCCCGGCGCCGTGGGCCGCCGCGATGCGCCCTGCCCAGAAGTCGAGTTCGCCGTCGCTGAAGCCCACGTCGTAGAGGCCGCCGTGGAAGCGGAGATAGACGAACGGCCCCACATCAGGCACATCCATGGGCGTGGACCAGCCGCCGACGGCGCGGACCAGCGCGCAGCCCGCCTGCCCCAGCAGGTGCAGGATATCCGGCGCGAACCACGAGCCGTCGCGGAACTCGAAGGCGTGACGCGCGCCCGGCGGCAGGTGGGCCAGGAAGTAGGCCAGGCGCGCCGCGTCGGCGGGCATGCCCGGCGGGAGTTGGTAGAGGAACGGCCCCTGGTGCGGCCAGAGGCCGCTCGCGGCGTGATTGAGCCGGGTCAGCGGTTCCTCCGGCCCATAGAGACGCTTATGGTGAGTCAGGTAGCGGCTGGCCTTCACCGCGAAGGTAAAGCCGTAGTGGTGCCCGGCCTGGTGCGCCCAGGCGCGGAAGTTGTCCTGCGTGGGCAGCCGGTAGAAGCTGCGGTTGATTTCGACGGTGGGGAAGTGGCGAGCATAGTAGCTGAGCCACGCCCGCTGCGGCAGGTCGGGCGGGTAGAAGCAGCCGATCCAGTGCCGGTAGACCCAGCCCGACGTGCCGATCCAGATCATACATACCCTCGTGCCCGGCGGCGATGCCTGCGGTGCCCAATGGCGGCCAGGGCGGCGGGCGGCTACTGCCTGAAACGTGGCGGCGGGGATTCCGTTTCGGCGGGGGCGCGGCAAGGGGGCCGGGTCGCGGGAGAAGCTACCCGGCCCCCGCCGGCGCGATCTATTTCCGCAAGCTGCCCGCCTGGGCCACGAGCCGCGCGAACTCCTGCACGTCGGCATCGTTCGCCAGTTGCGCGGCGGCCCGCGCAGCCAGGGTCTGCACCTGGGCCAGGGGGATGGCGGGCGTGTCACCCCGCAGCCACCCGGCAAAGCCCGCGGCGGCGACCGCCAGTTGCCAGTCCGGGGCCGCCTGCGCGGCATCGCTGATGAAGCGGGTGCGGGCGAAGGGTTGGG
>CBJNAR010000923.1:0-2301 GCA_966434075.1 uncultured bacterium | reverse complement strand
GGTTTCAAACCAGCCGGAACGCGCTGTAGGGGCCGGTTTGACACCGGCCCGCCGCGGCAGCACGATAGGGCTGCTAGCCCAATCCAGAGGAGGAAAGCTGTGTCGGTAATCGCGGTTTTGGGATGCCAGTGGGGCGATGAGGGCAAGGGCAAGATCGTGGACTTGCTCGCCAGCCGGGCGCGCGTCGTGGTCCGTTGCAACGGCGGCCCCAACGCCGGGCACACCATCGTCAACTCGATGGGCACCTTCAAAATGCGCCTCACCCCGTCGGGGATCTTCCACCCGCGCACCATCTGCCTGATCGGCAATGGGGTCGTCGTGGACCCCGGCATCCTGCTGGAGGAGATCGACACCCTGCAAGCCGCCGGGGTCGACATCAGCCGCCTGCTGATCAGCGACCGGGCGCACGTGATCATGCCCTACCATCGCATCCTCGATGAACTGGAGGAGAAGGACCGCGCGGCGTCCGGCGACGGCTTTGCCATCGGCACGACCAAGCGCGGCATCGGTCCGGCCTACGCCGACAAGACGGCGCGCATCGGCATCCGCATGGCCGATCTGCAACACGAAGAGACGCTGCTCAGCAAGCTCTCGGTCGTGCTGAACTACAAGAACCGCATCCTGACCAAGCTCTACGGCGTCCCGCCGGTCAGCCTGCACGACACCTACCTGCAACTGGTGGAGTATGGCCGCCGCCTGGGCAAGCACATTATTTCCAGCGACCTGGTGCTCAACCGCGCCCTCGGCGAGAAGCATCACATCTTGCTCGAAGGCGCGCAGGGCGCCCTGCTCGACCTCGACATCGGCACCTACCCCTATGTCACGTCCAGCAACCCGACCACCGCCGGGCTGTGCGTGGGCGCGGGTCTACCGCCCACCGCCGTGGACGGCGCCCTCGGCGTCTATAAGGCGTACCAGACCCGCGTCGGCGAAGGCCCCTTCCCGACCGAACTCACCGGCGAGCAGGCCGACTTCCTGCGCAGCCAGGGCGGCGCGGGCCACGAGGAGTTCGGCACTGTCACCGGGCGGCCCCGCCGGGTGGGCTGGTTCGACGCCGTGGCCGGGCGCTACATCGCGCGGGCCAACGGCCTGACCGCGCTGGCGATCACCCGGCTCGACTCGCTCGACCGCTTCCCGGTGATCAAGATCTGCACCGGCTACCAGGTGAACGACATGCTGCTGCGCAGCGTGCCCGCCGAGATCGCCACGATGGAGATCGTGCAGCCGCAGTATGAGGAGCATCCGGGCTGGATGGCGCCGACCAGCGATTGCCGCCAGTGGGACGACCTGCCGGCCAACGCGCGCAAGTATCTGTCCCGCCTGCGCGAGTTGATGGGGGTGCGGATCGACCTCGTCTCCGTCGGCCCCGACCGTGAGCAGACGATCCTCCTGCGCGAACCCTTCGACGCCCTGCCCGACATCGTCAGCCGCTTCGTCGACACGGTGCAGGACCGCGGCGCGACGCTCTAGCACGGCAGCCGCGGATTGAGCGCCGCCGTCCCCGCTGATGTGCTGACCCTGGCGGGCGGGCTGTTGCGGCTAGGCACCCTGCCCGCCGGACTGCTGCTGGGCGGCGGCGCCGGAGCCGGGCTGCTGCTGCGGCACCTGGGTCGCGACCCCGCCGCCGTCGAGCAGGCCGGGCGCCGGCTGGCCCGCCCGCTGCTGCTGATCCTGATCGCCGCGCTGGTGCCGCTGGCCGTGGTCGAGACGCTGCAACAGACCGGGGCGCCGTTGAATTTGGTTTTGCTGACCGATCTGCTGCCGTACATGCTGCTGAACACGTTGTTCGGCGTGGTCTGGGCGGCACACGCGGTGATCCTGGGCGCGCTCTGGGCGCGCCTCCGCGCCGGGCACGCGCCCGGCCTGGTGGGCGCGCTGGCGCTACTGTTGGCCTGGCCGCAGCTAGGCCACCTGGCGCCCAACTTCTCTATCCTGGACCCGGACACGGTGCTGGAGTTGGGCTGGCTGGGCGTGCACCGGGCCGGGGCCGCGCTCTGGCCCGGCATGCTGGCTGTGTTGCTGGCCTGGAGCCGGGCCGGAGGTCTCGCCCAGCGGCCCTGGGGCGCGGCGTTCTTCCGGCTGGCCTTGCCGGGCGCCGGGCTGTTGCTCGGCGGGGCGGCGGGCGTGCTGCTGGACCACGGCGGCGTGGCGACGCTCACCGGGGGCACGCTGTTCGCCGATCTGGTACTGGTTAAAATCGTGCTGCTGCTGGCGCTGCTCGGCCTGGGCGCCTGGCATTTCCGGCGCTACCGTGGCGCCGCCCCGCCCACCCGTGGCACGCTGGCGGCGGAGGTGGCCGTC
>CBJNAR010000922.1:0-2303 GCA_966434075.1 uncultured bacterium | reverse complement strand
CCGGCGGGTGGCACTCGCTCAAGCTGTTCTACCTGGTCCACACCAGCGGCACGCTCGACCCGCACTACGAGGAGAACCGGGGCCAGGGCGGCGTGAACTTCGGCGCGGCCTGGGTGCCCATCGAGGAACTCGAAGGCGTCGCTATGCTGGCCGACCACTACGACGCCGTCCAGCGGGCCGTGCAATGGCTCGACAGCACCGAGGGCCCGGTGGTGGACGACTCGGACGACGACGACGACTAGAAAGCTGCGTCATGCGGATTCTGCTGACTAACGACGATGGAATCGACTCGGAGGGCCTGGTGGCCCTCTACCACGCGCTCCACCCCGATCACGAGGTTGCCGTGATCGCGCCCGACCGCAACTGGAGCATCGCCGGGCACAACAAGACCATGGACCGCCCGCTGCGCGTCACCGAGCGCGAGTGGGAAGGCATCCGCGTCTACGCCAGCGACGGCACGCCCTCGGACTGCGTGTCGCTGGCCGCGCTCGGCTTCCTGGGCTACCGGCCCGACCTGGTGGTCGCGGGCATCAACAAAGGCCCCAACCTGGGCGACGACATCACCTATTCGGGCACCGTGGCCGCGGCCATGGAAGGCGTCATTTCCGAGATCCCGGCCATCGCCGTGTCCATCGAAGATTACCTGGACTGGCATTTCGAGACGCCCGCGCCCTACGTGGCCCGGCTGGTCCGCGAAGTGGCGCGCAACGGCATGCCGGCGGGTGTGCTGCTCAACGTGAACGCGCCGAACCTGCCCCCCGACGAAATCCGGGGGGTTCGTGTTACCCGGCTGGGCCGGCGCATTTACCGCGACCAGCTCGTCAAGCGCCTCGACCCGCGCGGGCGGCCCTACTACTGGATCGGCGGCGACATCCCGCAGTCGCACCTGGAAGAGGGCACCGACGCGCACGCCGTGGCGAACGGTTATATCTCGATCACGCCCATCCATATGGATCTCACCAATCATCGGTTGTTGAAGGTTATCGAAGGGTGGGACCTCTCTTGATCCTGGGTTTCCGGTACTAGGCATGGCTAATAGGTATGGCTAACACGGTCCTGAGTGTTTTCAACTTAACAAAAACCTTCCATCTGGAGCCGATCTTCGAGGGCGTCAGCTTTCAGCTGAACGAAGGCGAGAAGGTCGCGCTGGTCGGTGCCAACGGCGCGGGCAAGACGACGATTCTGGAGATTATCGCCGGACTGGAAGAGCCGGATACCGGCGGCGGCACCGTGGTCCGGGCGCGGGGCACGCGCCTGGCCTATTTGCCGCAGGAGGTGGCCGGGTTCGGCTCGCTGCTGGGCGGCCCCGCTCCCGCCCCCGATGCCACGCTCTGGGACCTGATGCTCGATACGCTGGGCGAAGTGCGCGATCTGCAACGCGAGATGAACCGGCTGGAAGAGGCCATGTCGGCCCCCGGCGCGCCGCAGACCGGCCCGGCCTGGGACCGGCTGATCGCCGCGTACGAGGCCGTGACCGAGCGCTTCGAGCAGGCGGGCGGCTATGACCTGGAACACCGCATCGAGCAGGTGCTGGAGGGCCTGGGCTTCAAGCCGCGCCAGTTCGATACGCCGCTGGCCCAACTGAGCGGCGGGCAGAAGACGCGCGCTGCCCTGGCCCGTGCGCTGCTCTCCGATCCCGATGTGCTGCTGCTGGACGAGCCGACCAACCACCTGGACCTGACGGCCATTGAATGGCTCGAAGGCTTTTTGCAGACCTGGCGGGGCACGCTGCTGTGCGCCTCGCACGACCGCCGTTTCCTCGACAAAGTGACCACGCGCACGCTGGACCTGGAGTTCGGAACGCTGGAGTCATATCCCGGCAACTACAGCAAATATCTGCTGCTGAAGGCCGAGCGCATGGAGCGCCGCCTGGCCGAGTACGAGGCCCAGCAGGAGCAGATCGCCAAGACCGAGGAGTTTATCCGCCGCTTCAAGGCCGGACAGCGCTCGAAGGAGGCCAAGGGCCGCGAAAAGCGCCTCAAGCGCCTGGAACGTCTGCATGCGCCGCGCAGCCGCGAAACGCTCAAGCTGGAGCTACAGGCCCACCTGCGTAGCGGGCGCACGGTCATGGCGACTGAGGACCTGGTGGTGGGCTATCGCGGCGTGGTGCCCGATCCCGCTGGAGGGCCGCCGGGCGACCTCGTGCTGGCCCGCTGCCCGGACCTGGAGATCGAGCGGGGCGAGCACGTGGCCCTCATCGGCGCCAACGGCACGGGCAAGACCTCGCTGCTGCGCACGGCCATTGGCGAACTGCCGCCGTTGCACGGCCAGATCGACCTGGCCTACGACTACGCCGACGCCGC
>CBJNAR010000921.1:0-2307 GCA_966434075.1 uncultured bacterium | reverse complement strand
TGTCGGCGGGGTGCAGGCCGCGCAGGGCCGGGCCGCGCCCGCCGTGCCCCGGCCCGGTCAGCGCCAGGTCGGGCCAGGGCAACACGCTGGGCGCCAGCCGTTTGCCCAGCGCCCGCAGCACGCCGGTGGTGCTCGACAGCAGATTGAGTCGTCGGAGCAGCCCGGTCCACCCCACGTCCACCCCCAGCAGCACCCGGGACGCCGCCGGGTAGGCCGTCACGGCGCCGGGGGGGGGCGCGGGCAGATGCGTCTGGCCCTCCTCGGCGGGCAGGCCGAGGAGCACATCGTTGACCCGGCGCACAGCAGCCCGGCGGCAGTCGATCACCGGGTGGTCCATGAGGTCTGCGGCCAGCAGCAATTCACCGGGGCGGCGGGCGAACGTCTCCAGGAAGACATCCGGGGTCATCAGCCGGCCCCCGTCGTGGCTCAGGTCGCCCAGCGAGGCCACGGGCACGAAAAAGCCGGTGGCGTGCTTGCCGCCCTTCGCCACCACGCCGTGCAGCCGGGGGTATTGCTGGTAACGCGTCGCGCCGGTGGTCTCGGCGGCGGGCGCGGGCAACCGGACCACCAGATCCTGGATGCGCGCGACCTGGTTGCCGTGGCGGTCGCGCAGCGGGCGGCCCAGCAGTTGGGAGAGATACAGCATAGCAGTGGCTATTATACACCCGCGCGCACGGGCAGGACTCAGGTATCGGCCGCGACCTCGACGTAGACTTTGATCGCCTCGTTGTCCTCGGTCAACAGGCGGAGCATCTCCGCGTAGTTATCCAGCCCCGCGACTTTATTGGTGAGCAGGCGCCCCAGCCAGCCCGGATAGCCGGCCTCGGCCATGGCAAAGTCGCGCACGCCCATCTCGAAATACTCGCGATTGGCGTTCACCGTGCCGACCATGACCTTGTTGCCCAGCACGAAGCCCAGGTTAATGCGGTCGGCGGGCACTTCGACCTTGGTGTCGCCCCCGGTCACGCTGCTCAGGACGAGCACGCCGTCCTTGCCCAGGATCTCCATCGCCTCGAAGGCCAGCGGGGCGTAGCCGGTGGCCTCGAAGATGATGTCGAAGGGGCCATGCTCCTTGGCCGCGTCGGCCAGCGAGGTCTGCTTGGTGCTGATATAGCGGGCGCCGATATCCTCGACCAGTTTGCTGTGGATGGTCGGGGGCGGCGTGCGGGCCAGGGTCACGACTTCGAGGCCGCGCAGGCGCAGGCCCATCGTCGCCAGCAGGCCGACACTGCCCGCGCCCAGCACGGCGGCGCGCCGGGGCCGCCACACGCGCAGCCGCCGCTGGATCTCATACGCCTGGGCGATGCCCTTCTCGATCACGCTGCACGGCTCCAACAGCACGCCGATATCCTTCAGCCCGGCAGGCACCTTGACGATATACTCCGGGTCGTCCACATACTGCTCGGTCAGGAAGCCGTGCAGCAGGTTGATGCCATGCTCGTAATAGACATCGTCAGTGGTCATGTCGTAGGTGCCGATCAGGTCGTAGATGCTGTGGCCGGGCCGGCGCACCGTCGCCACGACGTAATCGCCCACCTGCAAGCCCATCACGTTCGACCCAACAGCCAGCACGCGGCCAAAGCTCTCGTGCCCGGTGACCAGGAAGTCATAGCCGGGCGGCGCCGCGCCGTACTCGCCGGCGTTGATCTCCTTGTCGGTGCCGTCCACGCCCACGCGCAACACCTTGACCAGCACGCCCCGGCCATTGGGCACGTCTTCCAGCCGGGGTTCGGGCAGTTCGGCCAGGTGCATCGTGTTTGGCTTCTTGGGGAATACTGCGACTGCTTTCATAGCGGCCTCCTCTCTACCGCCATCCTATAACGCGGGCGATTGGGCGCGTATGATACGCCAGGCTCAGGCGGTGGCCGCCCGCATCCTTGTCATTCTGAGCAGAGCGAAGAATCTCCGTCTTGTACCCGCACGAGACGAGACTCTTCGCTACGCTCAGAGTGACAAGGACGAATGGAGGACATTCAGACGGTCGCCGCCAGCCGCCAGTAGCGTTCGGCGTAGCGGGGCAGTTCGCCCGCGCCCGGCGGCGCGTCGCGGCGCCACTCGGCGGCCACGGCGGCGGCGTAGTCGCGCACGGCGGCGGGCATGGCTTCGGCGCTGGGGAAGAGGCTGGTTAATTGTGAGGGATAAGCGGCGATGGCGGCGATCTTGGTGGCGATGACGGGGTCGATGTTGCAGTACGCGGCCATCGCCATGCCGTGAGCCGAAACCAGCGCCGCCCCGGCGGACGTGTAGCCGAGTTCGGCGAAGCGGTCGGCGTGGGCCGCGGGACGCGAGGCGTAGGGGAAGTCCTCG
>CBJNAR010000920.1:0-2307 GCA_966434075.1 uncultured bacterium | reverse complement strand
CCGTTGGCAGAGCATCCGACCCGCCGCCTCGACCAATCGGGCGAGGACCCGGCCCGCGACCAGTATACCCGCCGGCTCGATCCGAGCTACAACCCCGCCCCGAGCCGGCCCTGCATCCGCTGCGGGCAGCCGATGATTCCGGCGGAGGTCAGGGCGACGGTTGATGAGTTCGGGGCACTCGGGGGCCATCGCCGTCCCGTGGTAGCCCGGCGCATCGGCGAAACCTTCTTCGGGACGTCCAAATATCTCCGCAGCGAGTGCGCCGTGCTGGTTTGCACCGAATGCGGCTACATCGAGTGGTACGCGATGGCGCCGGACAAGCTGAAGGAGTAGCGGCGCGGCACTCGTTATACCCATACTGGGCTGGCGTCTCCATCGAGGTGGATACGGCACGGAGTGATGGGCTACTCTATAATGTGTCAACCGGGACAGGTCATTCTGAGCGCAGCGAAGAATCTCCGTCTCGTAGGCGAAAAGACGAGACTCTTCGCTGCGCTCAGAGTGACAAGGGCCTTGTGTTAGCCTACTCAGCGAGTCAAGTAACCTGCTGGAAAGTAGCTGCGATGACTAAGCGTACTCAGAAGAACGAGTTTGTCCGCCGGCTGGCCGAGCGTATGAATGCCGATGAGGCCACCGCCGCTGCCTGGGTAGATGGGTTCGTGGAAACTCTGTATGACAGCTTCAAGGCAGGCGAGAGTGTAACTTTGACCGGCTTTGGCAACTTTTATGTGCGGCCTGAACGGGAGAGCTGGGTCTTTAGATTTAACCCCAGTCAGCGCTTGCGAGCGCTCCTGGGCTGGTCATCCACGTACAAAGGTAAGCTGTAAGCAGAGATCGACGAAGCCCTGCTCTGGTTTCCCGCGATTTAGCGACGCCTACTCCCGCACCAGCGTGACCGCCGACTCGGCGATGGGCAGGCCGTGGGAGGGGCTGCGCCGCGTGCGCAGGACCTGGATCGACTCCACGCGGAAGCCGGTCAGTTCGCCCAGTTCGGCGGTGAGGCGGGGCACCGGCACGAGGATGCCGCTGTGCGCGGACTCGCCGGTGATCAGCACGAGGCGGCCGCCCGGCGCCAGGGCGCGATGCACGCCCCCCAGCACCCGCCGCATGCCGCCGAAATACTGCCCCACCATTAGCGGGTAGTCCCAACCCCAGTTCTTCGCCGCGTGCTTCTCGCGCAGCGCATCCACCAGCCCCGCCACCTCAGCGTGGTCCGTCACCAGTTGGTAGTCCTCGATCTCCGGGTAGACGGCCTTGGCGTCGCACACCAGCATGCGCTTGCGGATGCGGCGCACGTCGGCGATGTCGTCCACAAAGCCCAGGAAGAACAGTTCCAGCCGGGTCTGCATGGTGTAGTCGAGGTTGTTCAGATAGGGCGGCGAGGTGACGGCCAGCGCGGCGGGCAGCAAGGGGTGGCCCGGCGCGTCGAGGGCGCGCGCATCGCCGACGATGATCTCGCCGCAGCCCTCCGGCGGCACAGGCAGCCCGGCCACGTCGGCCAGCATCTTCGCCAGGTGCGCCGCCAGCATGGCGCGGATGGGCGGGGCGCTGCGGTCGAGCCGCGTGCCGAAGGAATGGGGCAGCAGCTTCATGTTCGAGCAGCGGCGCAAGATGGCCGCGAACGCCAGCAGGCAGAACTCGCGGTGCGCAGGCTCGGCGATCTCCATGATGGCGGCGCGCACGCTCAACAGCCGCCGGGCCACATGGGGATAGATCCAGCGCTCCAGGCGCGGCATGGCGGGCAGCGGGTAGTCGGGCACCGGCCCGGCCAGCGCGGCATCCACCCGCGCCAGCAGCGCCTCTACGTCGGCCTGCAGGCGCGGCAGGTCGTAGCCGAACCGGCTTTTGACCCGCGCGGCGAAGGCCAGGAAGGGGTTGATCTCCACGCCCAGGGCGTGCAGCCCGCGCAGGCGCGCCGCCACCACGGTCGTCCCGGCCCCGGCAAACGGGTCGAGCACCGTGGCGCCCGGCGGGATCGCGTAGCGGTCGATATACTGGTTGACGAGTTGGGTAGAATACGATTCCGGCAGCAGATACCAATCGACGAACGGCAACGAGCGATTGGGCGCGGCGGTAGTGCGCATGTGGCAGGGCCTCCGGCGATTTGCTGCTCATTATACACGATGATCGCGACGCCGGGCAGGGCGGGCCGCCGGAAAGCAACCGGGCCGGGGAGGCAATCTCCCCGGCCCGGGCCTCAATCACGTTGTAGGGGCCGGTTTCAAACCGGCCCGCGCCCATAGAGCAGACGGCTAGTACAGCTTGGCCTAAATGAACCAACGTTTAAGCGGTCAAAGCCTTGCCACG
>CBJNAR010000919.1:0-2312 GCA_966434075.1 uncultured bacterium | reverse complement strand
GCCCATGGACCCGCTGGCCCTCGACGCCCCGGCAGGCGGCTCGCTCGTCGCCGTCACCGCCGACTACCTGGCGACAATCAACTTCTGGCTGGCCGCCTTCAACGCCATCCCGGCCTTCCCGCTGGACGGCGGGCGCGTGTTGCGTGGCCTGATCTGGATGGGCACGCGCGATTTCTTGAGCGCCACGCGCCTGGCGGCCTGGATCGGGCGGGCTATCGGGTCGCTGTTCATGCTCTACGGGCTGTTTCAGATGCTGCGCGGGCATGTCGAGGATCTCTGGTATCTGCTGATCGGCTGGTTCCTGAACAGTATGGCGCTACAGAGCGAGCGGCAAGTACACATGCAGGCCATCTTGCGCCGCGTGCCTGTGGCCCGGCTGATGCACCGCGATTTCCCCTGGGTGCAGGCAGGCGTGGCCGTTCGCGACCTGGTCTACCACTACTTTACCGACCCCAACCGGCCCGGCCTGCCGGTGATCGCCGACGGGCGCTTCGCCGGGCTCGTCACCTGGCACGATCTCCAGGGCCTGCCGCCGGAGCGCTGGGACAGCACCCCGGTGGGCCAGATCATGACGCCCGTC
Organism: uncultured bacterium; assembly: GCA_966434075.1. GTDB lineage: Bacteria > Chloroflexota > Chloroflexia > QHBQ01 > JAICKM01 > JAICKM01. The sequence continues at coordinate 1,732 of CBJNAR010000919.1, read as the reverse complement.
GCCCGGCTGCGCACGGTCCAGGTGAGCGACAACGCCGAGCAACTGCTGCGGCTGCTACAGAACGCGGAAGTCAACCAGGCGCCCGTCCTGGAGAACGGGCGCCTGGTGGGCATGGTGGGCCAGGAGGATATTTTACAGGTCCTGAACCGAGGGCTGGGGCACTAGGACCATCGCCAACTCCACAACCGACGCGCTAGACAAAAGAGCCAGTTTCGTGCTACTATACGGTGGGGATATCCGATGGTATTCTGCTATCGCATCAGCAAAGGAGTCGCGCCGCCATGACGATCAGTTCCACTACGCCCTCGCTGGAGGTCGCGGAGTTCCTAACCCAACACCCGGCGCTCGTCCCGCTCGTAGATGCGGCCCAGCAGGCGCTACAGCCATACTTCCCCGACTCGCCGGTCCTGCTGGAGATGTTTGAAGATCCCGAGTTCGCCGATCCCCCTAAGCTGCACATGGTGGTAGTGCCGACCATGGACCCGACCGACGCAGTGAACCGTTATGAGCAATTCCAGCACGCGTGGTGGCGCGCGATCGCGCCCCGCGCAGTGAGCAATTTCGCTATCGTGCTCGAATACCGATGAGCTTCGACTGGCATGAATACTTCGTCCTAGGGCGCGAACTAACCGCGCGCCAGACACTGACGGTCAGCGACGAAGCACTACTCCGGACGGCGATCAGCCGGGTCTACTATAGCGTCTATCACCGGGCATTGGTTGTCGCCACTGCTAAAGACCACTACCAGTATCCCCGAGGGGCAGGTCTCGGCGCCCACGAGGCGCTGATTCAGCATTTCCTCCAATATGCAGATGCGGACCGCCAGGCTATCGCGGGCAGCCTTGAAACACTACGCAATCTCCGCGTGCGCGCGGATTACTACGACCGCATTTCACCCACAGCCCTAACGCGCAACAATGTCCTGCTCACGTTCGCGCTGGCAGACAGCACGCTTCATAACCTGAACACCTTATAGAGATAGAGAACTCTCTATGCCGCCCGGCTCAGCGCGGCGGTGGCGGCAGCAGACGTGGCCGCGCTGCCCGTGACGTGGCTCAGCGGGCGGACGTAGGGGTCGAACAGCTTGCGCGGCACGATCACATAGTCGGGCAGGGCGGCGACCAGCTTTTCGAGCGCCAGGTTGCCCACGGCCTCGGCGCCGGGCAGGTTGAGGGCCAGCGTGGCCGTGAGTTGCGGCAGCGTGACGAGCCGCCCGGCGAAGAACTCCAGTTGCGCGTCGATCAACTCGCGCACGCGGGCCAGGAACCCGGCGCTGCACAGCCCCACCTCCGGGATGTACTCGACCCCGCGCCCGCCCGGTAGCGGCCCCGCGGCGGGCGCCTCGCCCAGCACCGCCAGGGCCTCGGCGGCGGGCACCAAGCCCTCGCGGCGCACCCGCCCCAGCAGCGCGGTCAACGGCGAGATGTCTTCCGTGACGGCGGGCACGGGCGCCTCCTGGCCCCAGTGCTGCTCCAGCAGGGCGATCACGGCCTGGAGATCGAGGGTGTCGTCGGCTTCGCGGGCGAGCAGCGGCGCCGGGGCGCGGTCCTCCGGCCAGGCCACGCCGGGCGCGGCCAGCAGCAACAGATCGGCCCGCCCGCGCAGATGGGGCAGCGCGCGCTCGACGCGATCCAGCGCGGCCTGGCTCTCGACCGGCAGCAGGTAGACGCGCCGGTGCTGGCGCATGCAGAGCGCCAGCGGCGCCAGCACGCCGCCCGCGTAGACCAGCGGT
>CBJNAR010000918.1:0-2315 GCA_966434075.1 uncultured bacterium | reverse complement strand
AAGCGCGCGCTGCTGTGGCAGGTGCCAAACGGCAACCGGGTTTACCGCTCGATGGACAACAGCGACGGCCACTATCAGGACAACCGCGCCGAGTACTTCCTGAACCCGGCAACCGGGCGCGCCCACGTCGAGCAGTGGGCCAACGCCGGGGTGGTGGGCGTGCTGTTTGGCGCCGGGGCGGGCTCGCAGGCTCACTACAACGACACGGCGGGCGACGGCGTGACCAATCCCGCCCCCATCAACGGCAACAACGCCGTGGCGGTCCTGCCCGACGACGACGGCGGCTACATCCGGCTGCAAACAGCGGCCTATTACGCGCAAGGTGGGGTGCTGCTGCCCGGCGCTCAGCCCCCGCCCGGCTGCCTGTTCTTCGACGTGTGCCAGAGCGACTACTTCTACACGCCCGTGCAGTACCTGGTCGCCAGGGGCGCCGTCTCCGGCTACGCCGACCTGACGTTCCGGCCCGGCAACACGACCACGCGCGGCCAGTTGGCGAAGATGGTCGTGCTGGCCGAGGGCTTCTCGATCAACACGGCGGGCGGCCCGCACCTGCGCGACGTGCCCGCGACCAGCCCCTTCTACAACTACATCGAGACGGCCTATAATCGCGGCCTGATCAGTGGCTACACCTGCGGTAGCCCCGGCGAACCCTGCCCCGGCGCCTACTTCCGCCCCAACGCCAGCGTCACCCGCGGGCAGTTGGCGAAGATCATCGTCAAGGCGGCGGGCTGGCCGCTGGTGAACCGCACCACGCCCACCTTCCGCGATGTGCCGGCCACGTCGCCCTTCTACGCAGCCATCGAGACGGCGGCGGCGCACGCCGTCATCAGCGGGTACACCTGCGGTGCGCCGGGCGAAGCCTGCCCCGGCGTCTACTTCCGGGCGAGCAACTCGGCCACGCGCGGCCAGATCTCCAAGATCCTGTACAAAGCCGTGACCGGGCCGTAACTACCCTTCAGCACGCAAAGGGGCGCCCTCTCCTTCAGCGGAGAGGGCGCCCTCGTTATCCGGCGTTAGGTCGCTACCCCGGTGGTGTATCGTGGCTCGATCTTAACAAGGTGAAAGCCCTGCAAATGCGAGCGGCGTATCCCACAGATCGGGATACGCCGCGGGTTGCCGGCCAGGAGGCCGGGGATCACCCGGCGTCGAACTTGTAGCCGAGGCCCCAGACGGTCTGGATCAGGCGGGGATTGGCCGGGTCGGATTCGACCTTGACGCGCAGGCGGCGGATGTAGACATCGACCTGGCCCACGTCGCGGCCCTGCGTGTCGCCCCAGGCGTGGGCGATCAGGATTTCGCGGGTGAGGATTTTGCCGGCGTTGCGCATCAGGCAGTGCAACAACTGGCTCTCCGTCGGCGTGAGGTCGGCGGTTTTGCCGTTCGAGAGCGTCACCCGGTGGCGCAGCGGGTCGATCTGCAGGCCGCCCACGCTGAGCAGGCGGCTGTCGGCGGCGGCGGCCTGGGCCTGCGAGCGGCGGAAGAGCGCCTTGACCCGCGCCAGCAGTTCGGCGGGTTCGCAGGGCTTGGGGAGATAATCGTCCGCGCCTTCCAGCAGGCCCTTCACACGGTCTTCCGTGCTACCGCGGGCGGACAGCATAATGATCGGCACCCGATTGGTTTCCCGCACGCGACGCGCCACTTCAAAACCGTCGACGCGGGGCAACCCGATATCCAGGATCAGCATGTCAACCCATTGCTGTTGCAGGATCTGCAGCGCTTCCAGCCCCGTGGAAGCGCTAATTACGTCGTAACCTTCGTCTTTGAGCAAAAAGGTGATAATCTTGACGAGCGAAGGGTCGTCATCGACCATCAGTATCTTCATGGGGGTGTCCTCCGTCCAGCGCCAATCGCTGTCCGCAGTGTATCACTACCGCTTGATAATTGTCAATCCAGGCATAAGTGGGCGGCAAGGGGATGGTCTGTCCCCTTTATTATTACAGAAATATCCCTGTTCTTGCAAGCCACTGGGGATCAGCGCAAGTTTATTCAATACTGTAACTATTTAGGTCCTGCCGAAAACTGAACGTTAAGGCTCTTGGCCTACAATGGGAGTATCGGGAAAAGGGGGATGGCGGATCTGTGGCCGGACCCATGCGTCCTAGACACGGAGAGCAAGCGGCGATGTGTGGCATAGCGGGAATCTTTAATCGCGATCCGCAACAGCCGGTCGCGCCGGCGCAGATCAATGCGCTGCTGGGCGCGATCCACCATCGCGGGCCGGAGACGGCGGGCATGGTGCTGGACGGGCCGGTGGGTTTGGGCCACGACCGCCTGAGCATCATCGACCTGGCCGGCGGCCTGCAACCGATCCCCAA
>CBJNAR010000917.1:0-2316 GCA_966434075.1 uncultured bacterium | reverse complement strand
TCCTGCCCCGGCCTCTACTTCCGCCCGGACGCCGATGTCACGCGGGGCCAGTTGCTGAAAATGGTCGTGAACTCGACGGGCTGGCCGCTACTCAACCCCGCCACGCCGGCATTCGCCGATGTCCCGCCGGGCAACGCCTTCTACAGCTTCATCGAAACGGGCGTGAGTCACGGGATCATCAGCGGCTACGACTGCGGCGGCCCCGGCGAGCCGTGTAACACCGGGCGCCGGCCCTACTTCCGCCCGGCAGCCGCAATCACGCGCGGCCAGCTCAGCAAGGTCATCGCGCTGGCCCGCGGCTACGCCATCCCGAACCCGGCCACGCCCACCTTCACCGACGTGCCGGCGGACAGCCCCTTCTATGGCTACGTGGAGGCCGTCGCCGCCCACCACATCGTCAGCGGGTACGACTGCGGCAGCCCCGGCGAGCCGTGCGACGGTGCGCATCGGCCCTACTTCCGCCCCGGCAACACCGCCACCCGCGGCCAGGTCTCCAAGCTCGTCACCCTGGCCTACGGCGGGCCATAACCTCGCGCGGGCACACGAAAACCCCCGGTGGCCGGACAGGTCATCGGGGGTCTTTGTTCGGGGCAGGTGTTACCGTGCCGTCATGCCGCGATATGCGTTCGCCAGATCCGCGATCTGGTGGCGGATCGTCTGCGCCAGGTCCGGCAAGGCCCAGACCGGGGGCAGACCGGTCGCGGCGGTGCTATGCGCCGGGGTGGGCGCCAGCAGGTAGCGATCAAAGAAATCGCCGATGAGGCGGGTCCGCTCGGCCTGCGACGGGCTCACCGGTCCGCCCGCCGGCACAAAGCCGTGGTCGCCGTTGCGCACCATCACCAGCGTCGCGGGCACGCCCGCCGCTTGCAGCCGCCGGTACAGTTCCACTGATTGGCTCGCCGGCACCATGGTGTCTTTGTCGCCCTGCAAGATCAGGAAGGGCGGCGCGGCGCCGGAGACATAAGTGACCGGGCTGGCCTGCCGCAAGAGAGCGGCAGGCAGTTTGCCGCCCGCGCCAAAGACCCGTTGTAGCGTCTCCAGCATGCGGTCGCTGCCCGTCTGGGCCAGGGCGGGCAGATCGGTCGGGCCATAGAGATCGACCACCGCCTGCACGCGGCTCGACTGGTCCGCGTAGCCGCCCTGGCCGTCAAACCCGGCCCGGCTATCAGTGAGGCCCAGCAGCACCGCCAGGTGCCCGCCCGCGCTGCTGCCCCACACGCCGATGCGGTCGGGGTCCAGGTGATAGGTGCCCGCCTCGGCGCGCAGGTAGCGGATCGCGCACTTCACGTCCTCGATGGGCGCGGGCCAGCGCCACGCGGGCGCCAGCCGGTAATTGATCGCCGCCACCGCATAGCCGCGCCCGATCATCTCCGGCGCGATCTCGTCGGGCGTGTCCTTATCGCCGATCTCCCAGCCGCCGCCATGCACGAACACCACCACCGGCATGGGGATGGCCGCGGCTTCGCGGGGAAAGTAGAGGTCCATGGTGAGCGGTTGCCCGCCGCCCGTGCAGTAGGTCAGGTTGCGGGCCACGCGCCCGGCCCCCAGGTCGGGCGGTGGGGCGGCGGCCTGCGTGGCCGGCCCGGTGAGCAGGCTGCCCGCCAGCAGCACCGCCGCCGCCAGCGCCGCCGGCAGCCGCCAGAATCGCGTGGTCATTGGAATGCCCCCCTCTCTCCGCCCCGGCCCGATCGCCCCTGCCCAAAGGTGGCGAGGGTCCCGTGTGCTGGAGTCCAGGGATACCAATAACCTCGCCGGCAGGCGATCACCGGCATTGCAAACCCGGTGATCCGGTCAGCCGTCAGGCGTACCAATACCGGTGCCCGCGGGCGAAATCCGGGTCGTGAACGCGCCGGCCAGATGCCGGGCCTGGGGCTTCGGTCGCGCCCCGGCGGCAAACGCACAACCGGGGGACCAAACTGTGACGGGGATTTCGCGGCGCCTGGGGCACCGGCGCCTATATTTCACACCGTAGATAGAGCAGATTGTGTTCCACCAGCGGGTGCTGCGAGCCGGGAGGCCGGCCCGGTCAGCGGCCGTGCGGGGTCAGGTGTTCGCGCAGGTGCGTGTAGAGGGGGTCGTGCAGGGCGGCGGCGCATGCGTCGAGGCCGGGCCCGGCACCCGGATGCGCTCGGATACCCCGAAGGTGCTGCACACCGTCGGTGGGCGCAGCATGTTGTCCCATCTCCTGCACGCGATCGCCAAGGTGGCACCGCAGCACCTGGCCGTCGTCTTGGGCCACGATCACGAGCGCATCGCACCCCTGGTCGCCGACTGGGCCGACGCTCTGGGCCGCCCCATCGACCTGGTGCTGCAAGA
>CBJNAR010000916.1:0-2317 GCA_966434075.1 uncultured bacterium | reverse complement strand
AGGGCCACTATCTCTCCGTGTATCGCTTCGCCCAGCAACCGGCGATCCCCGCGGAAAGCACCGGCCAGGCCGGCTAGGCGGGCGGCCCGAGCAGCACGTGACGCGGCCCCCGCCATAACCGGTGGGGGCCGCGCCGGCCTGGGTGCAAGCGCAGGCGGCGGGAGGCCGAACGTCCTTTTGTTACAATTCGTTCACATACCGATCAAGGACTAATGGGCTACTTGCAAAATGCCGCGATTTTTGCTATAACATCTGTAAGCTGTTTCCAGAGGGACCCAGCACCGGTCAAAAGGGTCTTCGCGCAGCTTTTGCACCCCCGCTACGTGCGGGGGCATTTATTTATCCCCCGGACGGTTGCCGGGTGTGTTGGCAACGTCGCACAACACCTCAGCTAAGATTGAGGGGTAGGAAGTGAGCAGCTATGACTGAGCAGGTGGTTTACCTGACTCCGGAAGGCAAGGCCGAACTGGAGTCCAAACTTGAATTCCTGCGCACTACGCGCCGGCGCGAGGTCGCCGAGCGCATCCGTGGTGCGAAAGACGACGGCGACATCAGCGAGAGCGGCGAGTACGAGGACGCCAAGCGCGAGCAGGCGTTCCTCGAAGGCGAGATCCGCAGCATCGAGCAGACTCTGCGCTATGGTCGCGTGATCGAGAACAACGGCACCACCGAGACGGTGGGCGTGGGCCGCACGGTCTACGTCAAGGATGCCGAGGGCGTGGAGGAGAACTGGCGCATCGTCAGCCCCGCCGAGGCCAACCCGCGCCAGCACAAGATTTCGACGGCTTCGCCCATCGGCGCCGCGCTGATCAACCGGCGCGTCGGCGAGGTGGTCGCCGTCGATACGCTGGCCGGCCGGATGGAGTTCAAGATCCTGAAGGTCGAATAGCCTCTCCGCAACGAACGACCGGCGGGGGGAAGCCTCTTTCCCCCCGCCGGTTCGTTTTAGGCGCGGCTACTCGGCTTTCCAATCCACGCTGAGGCCGCGCGCGCGCAAGGCATCCCACAGTTCCACGGGATCGATCCAGGTCCGCCAATCGAGCAGGCCAGGCGAGAGCTGTCCGTCGAGGTAGCGGGCCACGGCCAGCGCGCACGGCAAAACAAACAGCAACCGCGCGTCGGTGGCCACGATGGACATCGTGGCGGCCCGGATCACCGCATGGTGGCCCGGCCGGCTGGCGATTCCGCGCGCAGTGGTCTGCAGTGCGCCGCCGTCCTCGCCGAGCGCCCGCAGCGGCGCCGACATGCCCAGCAGCAGCGTGATCAGCGGGCTTTTGTAGCGCCAGCGCCAGCCGAGCCGCCGCAACAGCCCCAGGATCGCCAGCACCCGGTTGACGATGTCGAGCTCGAAGCCCATACGCACGCGGATGCGGTCCTGGCGCACGCCGAACAGCACCGGGAACAGGTCGTAGTCGGGCGCGTCGAAGTTGTAGACCGGACGCTTGCCGACGGGCGGGGGAAAGCGCGGGCGCTGCCGCCCGCTCCAGCCGTAGATATTGCGCGCCAGAGGGCGCCCGGTGCAGCGCAGAGCCGCGGCCAGCGCCCCCACGCCCCGCGCCCGGTGGCTGCCGATGAACACGGCCACGTCTACCCGCGCCGTCTCGTAGAGCGCCAGTTGCCCGACCAGGTAGCGCGTCATCGACGCCGAGAGGCCGGGCAACATGCCCAGCCCCGTGCCCGCCGTGATGCCGCTGGCCTCGATAGCCGCCCGCCGCCCCAGCACCCGGTGCACGAACGCCCGGTTGTCGGCGATGTCGAAGTAGGCGACGCGGCGGGCCGTGCACGCGTCGATTAGCGTGGCCGGCACCCCGCGAAAGCCGCGCACGCAGCAAATCGCCACGTCGATGCCATCCAGCAGTTGGGCCAGGCCCGCCTCGTCCTCCAGGTCCGCCTGCCCGGCGCGCACTCGCGTACCGCTGGGATCGAGTTCGCGCGCCGCCCGCGCTTCCGGCCCGCCCGCCGGCCCCACCAGGAACAGGCACGCCGCCGTGTGCGCCAGCAGGTCCGCCGCCAGCAGGCGCCCGAAGACGCTGCCCCCGGCATAGATCAGGATATTCGCCGCCTTAGCCATCCCTTCCATCCCCACCATCCCCACTATCCCTATTGCAGATTCGAGTCACCGCTTGCGTGTAGCGGCGTGATTTATCGCGCCCGTACTCGTTGGTCGTCAGCGCGTTTTGCCCCCAACAGGATCGTGCAAGCCGCCCTGGTTTCGCTCCAACACCGCGTAATTCCCGAACACGCCGACGGCATGATACTGAGTGCGTAGATAATTGGCGAGCGGGTCGAGCGGTCCGTAGCCGCCCAGCCCCTGCTC
>CBJNAR010000915.1:0-2319 GCA_966434075.1 uncultured bacterium | reverse complement strand
CATCGCCAACATCAGCCGTGTCTTGTTGGAGCGCTCGACGAAGCCGCCGCCTAGGGCGCCGGCGAGGACGTACGGCGCGTAGGTCAGCGCCGAGAGAATCGCTGCCTGCCATGGTGTGACGGCCAGCGCGCCCACTGCGACCCTGCCCGCCTGGCCGCCCCCGATTGTTACCTGCACGCCGCGGCCCGACGAGCCGACCCTCACCCCGGTGCCGACCCGGCCCCGCGCGCTCTTCCCGACGCTGCCCGCGCCGACGCCGCTCCCGGCGCTGATCGGCAACACCGCGCCGCTGGTGTTGAGCAACCTGCCCGGCGAGGCCCTGCCGGGCGGCGTGGCCGCGGACCCGGCCACTGGCCTGCCGTACATCATCTGGAGCCAAATCGACCCCGATTTCAGCGACAGCCCGCTCAACGGCATCTACCTGGCCCGGCCCACCGGCGGGACCAGCTTCGATGTGCGCTCCGTGAACGGCCCCGGCACCTACCAGGTTTATCATAACCCGGCGGCGTCCGCCCTCGCCGTCGCGCCCGACGGCACGATCTACGTCGCCTATAGCCGCAGCGAGAGCGACCAGGCCGTCGCCCGGCTGGAAGAGCGCCACAGCACCGACCACGGCCAGACGTGGAGCCCGCCCTATACCTTCCCCTACGCCAGCCATCCGCCCGGTCTGGGCTTGATCGCCAGCCTGCGTCTCGTGGTGGACGCACAGGGGCAGCCGCACATCGTCGCCATCGCCAAGGTGGGCACCGGCGACGAGACGGCCCCTACAAACGGCGTGATCGACTACTACGAGCGCCGGCCCAACGGCACCTGGCGCGCCGAGCGCCACCCGGTGCCCGGCGACGGCGGCCGGCAGAGTGCGGTGGCGCTCACCACCTTCGCCCTGGCCGATGGGACGATCCGCACGGTGCTGCTGTGGACTGAGGAGCAGCGGGTGTACAGCGCGTACAAGGATGGCGAGGGCGGCGGCTGGAGCGCCCCGGTCATGCTGGTCGACCAGCCACCCGATGGCATCCCCGACTACGAGCCGGGCTTCGCCGGTCCGCCCAGCAGTGCGATGCAACTCATCAGCTTCACCTACCACGATCAGCCCTGGCTGTATGGCTTCTGGAGTCTCTATTCGACCGGACGGTTGTGCTTCGTCTACAGCGCCGATGGCGGTGTCACCTGGAGCCGGGAAGACGCGCTGGCCTATCACCCGATCTCCGCCCCGCCGGCCACGCAGGTCCCCGGCGCGGGACCGCCACCGGTGTGGGGCACGGTCCACTGGCCCAGCCCCTTCTGGGACGCGGCGCAGGAGCGCCTGCTGGTCGTCTACCAGTACTGTGCCAAAAGCCTGCACGACGCACAGATATGCTTCCCGGCCTATGCCTACAGCCGCCCCGGTACGCCCGGCCTGACCTGGGTGGGCTATACCGACCCCACCCACGCGCCGAGCCGCCTGCTGCGCGCTACCTACGCGCCTACTGCCGATGTGCTGTACGTCACACCCGCGCCGCTGGCGAACACCGGCCTGGTCTGGCTCATCTGGCGGGGCTACCTGAGCAGCCGGGAGACGTATCTCGCCGGCATCTCGCCCACCACGTTGCTCAGCGGAGGGTACCAACCGTGACCACCCCGTCTACGATCCCCGCGTCCACCCGCGTGCGGCTGGCTGTGCTGGTCCTGATCCTGCCGGGTCTGCTGGCGTGCGCCGCCGGCGTGGCCCCCAGTTCCTGGACCGGCGATCCGAACCCCCTGGCCGGCTACAACGCCGCCTATAACTGCCCGACCTCCTCGCCGGTCCCGACCGCCTGCGTGCCCGGGGCCACGCCAGCCAATCCCCTGACCCCGACACCGCCGCCGGTCTGCAGCGACCCGCTGCCCACCATGACGCCGTATGGGCGCTGGGCCAGCCCCGGCGATCGCAACTCGGCCAACCTCTTCCGCCGCGGCCAGAACGTCTACATCGGCCCCTTGCGGCTCACGCTCACCGGTTATCAGGCGATCCCGATACCCGGCGCCCAGGCTGTGGCCCACGCCTGGACGTTCGATGTCGCCAACGTCAGCAGCACCACCTTCAGCATTACCTGGCCCATCCAGACTACCATGCGCGCCATCGCCCAACCGGACGGCACCAACCGGGTGGGTAACTGGCTGATCACGGCCGCTAGCGCCCGCGCGGGCGGCAATCCCGCCCTGATCGATCCCGCGCCCGATGTCTACCCGCCCGGCGCGCACAAGCAGGTCATCGTGCCCTTTGAGGGGGTCGCGGGCACCGGGATCGCCGTCCGCTTTATTCCCGATCCGACGGGGGAGGGCGGGCACGCGACGGGCCAG
>CBJNAR010000914.1:0-2322 GCA_966434075.1 uncultured bacterium | reverse complement strand
TGGTGGGCACGGACATCCATATCATCCTGGTGCCCAGTCCGGGCGGCCCCGTGCCGACCCCCACCCCGCATCCTTTCAGCGGCACGCTGACGGGCAATCTCAGCCCCAACGTGCTGATCGAGGGCAAACCGGCGGCCACTATGGGGTCCATCGCGGTGAACAGCCCGCCGCATATTCCGCAGGGTGGGTCCTTCTCGATCCCGCCCACCAACCAGGGCACGGTCATGGTGGGCAGCCCTACCGTGCTGATCAACAACAAGCCGGCGGCGCGCATCGGCGACCAGGTGCTGACCTGCAATGACCCGGTGCCGGCGCCCACCTGCACCATCGTCGGCGCCGGCACCGTGCTGATCGGCCCGTAATTTAGCGATGTAAGGGCCGGGTTGAAACCGGCCCGCCGCCCAGCAGTATAGGGATCAACTAGAGGGAGCAGCGATGAGCGACGGCGATTTTCTCGGCAGTGGCTGGGCCTTCCCGTTCCGCATCAGTCCGAGCGGCGGGATCGCTCTGCAACGCCACGAGCGCGATATCGACGAAGCGATCCGCATTATTCTCAGCACAGCCAAGGGCGAGCGGCACATGCGCCCGCAGTTCGGCTGCGGCATCCATGAACTGGTATTCGCGCCCAACAACGCCACCACCGCCGGGCTGGTCGAAAGCTATGTCGAAGAGGCGATTGGCTGGTGGGAGCCGCGCGTCGAAGTCCTCGAAGTCAACGTGGACACCGACGACGACGAGCGCAACCTGCTGATCATCACCATTCATTATCGCGTCCGCGCAACCAACGACGAGCGCAACCTGGTCTATCCTTTCTACCTTATCCGGTCGGAGTAACTGAGCATGGTACTACCTGTCCCCAAGCTGGACGACCGCAGTTTCCAGGATCTGGTCAACGACGCCAAGCGGCTCATCCCGCGCTACTGCCCGGAGTGGACCGATCACAACGTCTCCGATCCCGGCGTGACGCTGATCGAGCTGTTCGCCTACATGACGGACATTCTGCTCTATCGCATCAACCGGGTGCCGCTACGCAACTACATCAAGTGGCTGGAGATGCTGGGCGTGAAGCTGGAGCCGCCGCGGCCCGCCCGCGCCGACATCACCTTCTACCTGACCGGCCCGCAACCCGAAGCCGTCACTATCCCCGCCGGCAGCCAGGTGGCGACCGTGCGCACCGAGTCGCAGGAGGCGATCACCTTCTCCACCGACCAGGATCTGACGATCTACGTGCCCACGCTCTCGGGCCTGCGCGTCAATCGCGACGGCTACACCTACCAGGACTATATGCCGGTACTGCGCACCCCCGCGCTCAACATGGGCATATTCCAGGACCCGCCGCAGCCCAACGACGCCATGTATTTCGGCTACTACGAAGACCTGCGCGGCCACATCCTGCGCCTGGACGTGGACAGCCAGATCGAGGGCATCGGCGTCAACCCCAAGGACCCGCCGCTGGCCTGGGAGTACTGGGACGGCCCCGCGCAGGAATGGGGCGCGCTCTACCTGGAGAGCGACACCACCGGCGGCCTGAACCGCCCCGGCGAGGTGGTGGTCCATGTGCCCTTCGGCGCCCGCCCGCGCGACATCGACGGCCACGTGGCCTTCTGGATTCGCTGCCGGGCCACGGCGCCCCGGCCCAACCAGCCCGCCTACTCGGCGGCGCCGCGCATCCGCGAGGTCAACACGGTGGCGCTGGGCGGCCTGGCGCCCGCCCGCCAGGTCGAGTTCATCGGCCAGGAAGTGCTGGGCCGGGCCACCGGCCTGCCCGGCCAGGAGTGGCAGTTGAGCCACCCGCCCGTGCTGGCCCGCGCCGCGGACGAGTTTCTGGAAGTGGAGCAGGAAGACGGCAGTTTCCTGCCCTGGCAGGAGGTCGAGGACTTCGGCGCCTCGCGCCCCGGCGACGCCCACTACATGCTCGACAGCCTGACCGGCGTGATCCGCTTCGGCCCGCTCATCCGCGACTCGGGGGGCCGCGAGATCCAGTACGGCGCCCACCCGGTCGAGGGCCGGCTGCTGCGCTTCACCGGCTACCGCACCGGCGGCGGCACGCGCGGCAACGTCGGCAAGAACACGATCACCGTGCTCAAGTCGTCCATCCCCTACATCGCCACGGTCGCCAACGCGCGCCCGGCCATCGGCGGGGAGGATGCCGAGACCATCGACATGGCCCTGCTGCGCGGGCCGCAACTGCTGCGCTCGCGCTCGCGCGCCGTGACCGCCGAGGACTACGAGTACCTCGCCAAACGGGCCACGCCCGAAGTGTTGCGCGCCCGCTGCCTGGCCCCCACCCCCACCGAGGTGGCGGCGGGCCGGGCCATCATC
>CBJNAR010000913.1:0-2324 GCA_966434075.1 uncultured bacterium | reverse complement strand
GGATTGAGGCCGCAGCTCGCCCGGCGCCTGTTCCTGCGGATGAACACGCTCTTGAGCGTCGATGCCAAGCCGCATGTCGCGGCCAGGGGAAAGTCATCACGTGTTCCTCATAGTCGCACCCTTGGTTAGTTGCTCCAGTCCGAGTACCATGCGGGCTTGGTAGCTTAGCCGTCTAGGGACAAGATAGGCCATGCAGCGCTCTAACTATGGGACCGTACTCCGCCTCAGGCATCGTCCACCACTTTGTAACCCGTGTACACCTCCATCTATACCTCCGGCTGCTAGCCTAGAATTGGACGATTTTGTCCCGCGCTTAGCGCTCAGCACGCTCAAATGGGCGTGAGTCAGGGATCGCAGCAGGTCGTCGCTCCGGCCCTGGGGATCAAAGATGAGGAGCCGCTAGGGAAACCGGGCCTGTTCGACTGGTTGTGCTTTGGGGGAGTTTGTAATGGACCGAGTACCCTCGGCGGATCAGGTATCTGCCCACCATAAGCAAGCTGCTACTCCCACTGCTATCGCCACTGTCACCGTCACCGACGCTGCTGCCCCTGTTCCTGCTCCTGCGCCTACTGCCTATCCGCGTACGATTCCCCGATCTACCGGGCGGTCGCGTAAGCCGCCGGGGCCGCCGGTTTCCTGGGTACGTCGCAGTTCGGTGCGGGGCTGCAGCAGGCTGGAGTGCCGATCTTCCCTGACGTCTGCGCCCCCTACGCGAACACTCAGTGCAGGTGATAGGACAGTGTAGCACCAGGTTGGAGGGACGTGAGGGCGGACGTGTCGATCTGGAATGGAGGGGGCAATGACAATCACATACACACCCGATTGGGAGGGCCAATTGCTGGCCATGGCACAGGAAGCACTTCATCCGGCAGTGCTCCGGGCTCCCGTGCCTATCGGCGACGCAACCGATCTCCAACGGGCCCACACGGCATGCGCGGCGCTAATCGCGGTGCACGGCAAGACGTTCAATCTGGCAACGTGTCTGCTTCCCCCGGCCCCGCGGCGCGCCGTTAGGGCACTCTACGCCTTCTGCCGCGTCGCGGATAACATCGTTGACTCCCCGGAAGAGGCCGTGGAAGCAAAGGCGGCCAAGCTGGCGGCCTGGCGCGAGGAGTCGATCAGTGTGTCGCCGCCGTCCACGGATCTCGTGGCCCTTGCCTGGGCCGACACGCGCCGGCACTACGACATACCGTACACCTATTGCGAGCAGCTCATTGATGGTGTGGCGCGCGACCTACACCAGCAGCGGTATGCGTCCTTTGCCGACCTGGCCACCTACGCCTATGGCGTGGCCTCTACGGTGGGGCTTATGATGCTACGCATCATCGGCACCGCGCCGGGCTGCACCGAGGAGCAAGCGTTGCCCTACGCGATCAAAATGGGCCTGGCGCTGCAAATCACCAACATTCTGCGCGACGTTGGCGAGGACCGGCGGGCCGGTAGAGTCTACCTGCCGGCTGACGAACTGCAGGCGTGGGGAATATGTGATCAGGACCTGGTGGCAGCGGGGGCAAGCACGGGAAGAGGTTCCGGCCCCGCGAAGGGGCGCTGGCACGACTTCATGCGCTTCCAGGTGGCGCGCAACCGCGCCCTGTACCGGGAAGCCTGGCCGTGCATCAAGATGTTCGCCCCGGATGGGCGCTTTTGCGTCGCCGCCATGTGCGCGCTCTACCGGGCTATTCTTGACGACATTGAAGGCCATGATTACGGCGTAATCAACCGGCGCGCCCATGTGAGCACCTGGGGCAAGCTGCGCCGGCTTCCGGTCATCTGGTGGCAAAACCGATGAAACGATACGACTTTATTATCATCGGCGCAGGTGCGTCCGGCCTGAGCCTGGCCTGCCACCTGGCGGCCAGCCCGCTGCGTGACCGCTCGATCCTGCTCGTGGAGCAGTCGTTGCACGAGTATCCAAATCGGACCTGGGCGTTCTGGGAGCGGGCGGAGTCCCCTTTGGACGAGCCGATGCCCTTTAGCGACATAGCGTTTCATACATGGCGCCGGCTCCTGGTTGCCACTCCCGGCCGCACGCTCGCACTCCGCACCCATCCCTATCGTTACCGGGCGATACGCAGCGCCGATTTCCACCGGTCTGCGCACGAGCGGCTTTCCACGTTCCCAAACATCGCATTCCTGGAGGGCGGCGTTCGGGCTGTCGCGGACGGCCCGGATGCCGCGCGTATAAGCGTGGGCGATGAGGAGTACCAGGGACAGTGGGTATTCGACAGCAGGTTCGATCCGGCCAGTTTCCACCCCGGGCGGCGCTACCGTTATCTGCGGATGCAGATCCGGGGCTGGCATATTGAGACTCATCAGCCCTCCTT
>CBJNAR010000912.1:0-2326 GCA_966434075.1 uncultured bacterium | reverse complement strand
TGGCTGCAAAAGCAACCCGACTGGGTCGCGCTGATGGGCTACCCGATCAGCGAACCCTACTGGGTGCGCGCTACCGTGGCCGGCAAACCCGACCAGCCGGTGCTGGTGCAGATCTTCGAGCGGCGCACCCTCAGCTTCAACTTCCAGAACCCGCCGGAGTGGCGCGTCGAACTGGGCAACGTCGGCCAGCAGTACGTGGCCTGGCGCTATCCCGGCAAGTAACACCGGGCAAACACGCAGCCCCCACGCGGCAGGTGCCGCGTGGGGGCTTTCTTGATCGTTGTAGTGGCCGGGGTGCGACCGGCCCGCGCTGTCAGACCGCCGGTTCCGGGTCGCCGTCCTCTTCTCCGGCTGCGTCCGCTTCCTCATCGAGGAGGGCCACCTGGCGGGCATGCCGCCAGTTGTCTAGGGCGAAGACGCCGGGCACCAGGAACAGATGGATCGACATCAGCAAGAAGACGATATCGCGCCCGATGCTGATCACGCCGACCGGCTCGTTCATCACCCAGTTAATCGGCGGGAAGAACTGGATGACCATCTGGCCCACCACGGTGTCCTGGGCGCCGGCAAAGCAGCCGCAGTCGGGCGACAGGCCGCGCGCCGCCGCCTGGATCATGGCGATCAGGAAGATGATGTTGAGCGCGCCCGACAGGACGGCCATGGGCCGGATGAACAGACCCAGCAGCAGGAACAGCCCCAGGCCCATTTCCAGCGGCGGCATGCCCACGGCCATCGCATCGACCAGCAGCTTGGGCAGCGGCATCTCATAGCTGTTGATGCTCGCGGTCATGCTTTCAGGGATGCCCAGCTTGACCAGCCCGGCCAGGAAGAAGACCACCCCAAGCACCAGTCGCGAGACCAGCGTCAGGTAGGGATTGGTCAGGAGGCCGCGCCACCCCGCGCGGGGCGCCGCGCCCGCTGTAATCCGCCCCTCGGCGACCGGTAGGCCGCGCTCAGCGTCCACCCGCCCGGCCATCACTACTGCCCTGCCTTCAGCGCCGTGTCGAGCATCGCGGACACCGATTCCACGCTGAAGTCGGAATCGGGCATGGCGTTAATCTTGCCCGTGGCGTCGATGATGTACACCGTCGGGAAGTACTGCACGGCATAGGTATTGGACACCGAATAGTCCTTGTCGAACAGCAGCGGATACTTGGTCCCAAACTGATCGCGGAACCACTTGAGATCGTCCATCGTGGCCGCGCCGGTCTTATCGTGGCCGTAGGGGCTGGCGTTCACGCCGATGAACTGGACGTTCTTATCCTTGTAGGTCTCGGACACCGGGTTGAAGACCTTCGTGTCTTCCTGGCAGTGGGGGCACCAGGTCGCCAGGAACTCCAGGAACACGACCTTGCCCTTGAACTGGCTGAGCGAGTAGGTCTGGCCGTCGTTGGCCTGCAGCGTGAAATCGGGGGCGACGGCGCCCACGGGGACCGGCGTCGCATTGCGCGGGATCTGGGAACTGGGGCTGGTGCCGCCGGCTGTGGTGGTCGGGGCCTTATTCGCGGTCAATACGGCGAACACCAGGATCGCCACGCCGACGACCCCCGCCAGCATCATGGCGATATCGAGGCTGCTGAAGCGCAGCCCGCCCTTGCGCTTGGCGCTGCGGCGCGCGGCCCCGCGGCCGGCGGCGCCCGCCCGGTTCGGCGCGACGTTGACTTTGCCGGCGCGCGCTGCGCCCGGCTTGGCGCCCGGCGCGGCAGGGGGCCGGCCGGTGGGCGCGCCGGCTTTGGTACCCGTCGTTCGATTGGCGACGCCCACGGGCTTGCCGGTCGGTTCTTTACTCATTGTCCTGTTTCTCCTCAACCAAGGTCGCGGGGGGCCTACCCCTGCCCGGCGATGTGATGATCGATGCCACGGTACATATCGATGAAATGGCGGATGCCGTTCTCGTCAAGGGTCGGGAACCGCTGCATACGCGTCCACGCCGTCAGCACGACCGGCTCTTTCAGCGTGGGATACGGCACCATCAGCACATGCTGATTGATCTGGGTGCTGGTGCCGTTGGGCAGTGCCATGCTCACGTATATGTTGTCGTAGCTCTGCACGATAGTCTTGAGCCGCGCGACATCGGCGGCCGGCAGATCGGGGCGATATTGGACAATAACGCCACCGTCCTCCATGTTGTGAACGTATTCCACCGGATCAAGAGTTTTATCGGAGACGCCCCAGGGAGCCAGACCATCGAGATGCGGGCCGGATGTCGGCGGGTCGGTCGTATAGGGCGCGTGGGGCGCGGTAGCGCTCGCCACGTGGGTGTGGCCCTGGTCCGGGAAACTCTGACCGGGATGCGTGTCGTTATACCAGAAGAAGAGCCCGCCCA
>CBJNAR010000911.1:0-2326 GCA_966434075.1 uncultured bacterium | reverse complement strand
CCGTGACTCACGCCCCGGGCATCGTGGGCAGCGCGGGCGTGGTGCCGCCGGAGACGCCCTGGTTCGACCCCGACCTGCCGCAGTACGGCTACGACCCCGCGCGCGCCCGCACCTTGCTGGGCAACCAGCCGTTGACCGTGAATCTGATCGCCGACGCGACGGCCCGTGAGCCCGAACTGATGCGGCCCATGCTGGCGGCGGCGGGCATCACGCTCAAGGTGCAGAACGTGGACGCCGCCACCCGCACCCAGTTGCTGACCGAGGGCAACTTCGCGATGGCGCTGACCAGCCACATCGGCGTCGGCGGCGACCCCGACTACCTGCGGCGCTGGTACGCGGGCGAGGAAGCGAACACCTTTGCCCAGGGGTCGATCTTCCACAACGCGCAGTACACGCAGTTGGGTGAGCAGGAGGCCGCGACCATCGACCGGGCGCAGCGGCGCGCCATCGTCTTCCAGATGCAGCAGATCCTGGCCGAGGAGTTGCCGACGATTGTGCTCTACCATCGCCGGTTCTACTGGGTGTACGACCCGAGCGTGTTCACGCCCATGGCGACGGCGGGCGGGCTGATGAATGGGATCCCCTTCCCCAACAACAAGCTCACCCTGCTCGGCCCCTGACGGCGGGCCAGGGCGCGATGCCGGGTGATCGCGCTGCAGGCCGGCCCCGTCCGCCGGGATACGGCGCTACGGGACAGAGCAATACCGGCATGGCCTGTCGGCCTTGCCGGCCATCCGGGCCGGCGTTACGCGGCGCGCCCCGGCACGACCGTTTCCGCCTGCGGCACGTACCCGGTCCGGCCCAGGGCGATCCGCAGGTCCGCCAGGCGCACCCGATCAGGATCGAAAGTGACCGTCGCCGATTGCCGGGCAAGATCGACAGCGACGAAATGCGTGCCCGGCACGGCCTCTAGCGCGGCTTCGACCGAAGCCCGGCAAACCTCTCAAGGCATGCCCAGGCCCTGGAAGATAACCGTGCTTTCGTTGGTCGCGGATGGTGGCGCGGAGGCGGCGTCATGCTCGGTCTTCTTGAAAAAATCCAGGATGCCCATGGCTGTCCTCCTTGTGTGTTCGTGCAGCAGTTGCCCGGCGCCCGGCGTGCCGCCGGCGCTGCCCTGTGCACCATAGCCTCCTTGAGTACAGAAGCAACATACGTGCCGGTTGCCCCGCGCCCCACCATCTGCCGGGACCGGAACAGCGCGATGGGCGCACCGCAGATATGTGGCAGCAGATATCCGATTACGGCCCGCCCTGGATGGCCGTTCTGCGGGCGTTGTGGTATGCTGGGGTGCAGAAGCCCCGCCGCGCCGGCCGGTTCGATTCCGATAGCCAGAAGGATCATAGAGTTGAGCCAGGAAACGACGAGACCCGCAGCTACAGCAAACAGTGAAGAAACCGTCTCCGTAGCAAACGTCGCATTTGAGCATCGCCGGGACACGCTGGGCATCGGCACGGCCGAGCCCCGGCTCTCCTGGATCGTCACCACCCAACGCCCGGACTGGTTCCAGGCCGCCTACGAGATCGAGGCCGTGGCGCCGGACGGCGACCGGCAGGATGGAACCGGGCTGGTCCAATCGGACCAGTCGGTGCTGGTGGCCTGGCCCTTCGCGCCGCTGCAGTCGCGGGAGCGGCGCGCCGTGCGCGTCCGGGTCCACGGCACCGATGGTTCCATGTCGGACTGGAGCGCGCCCTACCCGGTCGAGGTCGGGTTGCTGGAACCGGGCGCCTGGTCGGCGCGCTTTGTCGCCCCCGGCTGGGACGAAGATACCAGCCACGCGCAGCCGTGTCCGTTGCTGCGTCGGGAATTCGCGATCCGCCCAGGCGTGCGCCAGGCGCGGCTGTACATCACGGCCCTCGGCGTGTACGAAGCACAGATCAACGGCGCCGTGGTCGGCGATCATGTGCTCGACCCCGGCTGGACCAGCTATGAATACCGCCTGCGCTACCAGACGTTCGATGTGACCGGCATGCTGCGCGAGGGAGCCAACGCCATCGGCGCCATCCTGGCCGACGGCTGGTATCGCGGCCGGCTGGGCTTCGGCGGCGGTCGCCGCAACATCTACGGCGATCGGCTCGCGCTACTGGCCCAACTGGAGATCGCCTATGCCGACGGCACGGTCGAGCGCGTTGTCACCGACGCAAGCTGGCGGGCGGCCACCGCACCGGGCGCTAACAACGGGGGGGTGACGCTGTGGATCGACGGTGTTCAGAAGGCCAACACGATCGGGGTCGATAATGATACCCGGCAGATTGACAGCATCCGGCTGGGCGCTGTGTCGGGAATAGACAACCGCACGCGCGGGACATACTACATCGACGCCTTCGAG
>CBJNAR010000910.1:0-2327 GCA_966434075.1 uncultured bacterium | reverse complement strand
AATCACTATAGCCGTAGCCCCTGGCACCCGCATCGGCACCTCTGCCTATTTGTGGGCCGGGCCCGCGTTGGTGCCCTGGTTGTTCACGAGTCGGCGGCGAGCGCTGCCGGGTATTACAGGACTTGCCTGTGGGATTAAAGCCTGTGCGATCCGGCAACATACAGTGTGGTGGTATAATTTCTGGTGAAAGAACCGGGGGGAAATCGGTCAAAGGATGTGGGTCATGAGTACAACAACACCTGCATCGGTTGGGCACTGGTTGAAGCAGCGGCGCAAAGATCTGGATCTGACCCAGGAAGCGCTGGCCGTACAGTCCGGCTGCTCATGTGAGACTCTACGCAAGATCGAAGCGGGGCGGCAGCGCCCGTCCCAGCGGTTGGCCGAACGACTGGTCGCCGCGCTCGATGTGCCGCCGGATGCGCGCCCGGCTACCATGCGTCTGCTGCGCGCGCACACTGCTCCGGCCGCCGTTTCTCCACAGCGGGCGGCACCCAGCCCCGCGCCACCTGCGCCCGGCCGGACACACAATCTCCCCGTGCCGCTCACCGCGCTGATCGGGCGCGAGGCGGACGTCAGCCGATTGCGCGAACTGTTGCTGCGGTTCGAGGCGCGACTCGTGACCGTGGTCGGGCCGCCCGGCATCGGCAAGACCCGGCTGGCCCTGGCCGTCGCGCACACCCTGCGTGATGAATTCACCAGTGGCGTCTGGTTTGTGGAGCTAGCGCCACTCACCGACTCGGAACTGGTGCTCCCCGCCATCGCCGCCGCGCTTGGTATCTCCACCGGCGGCGGTATGCCGTTGGAGCGCGTGGTGAATTATATCCGCGATCGGCAGATGCTGGTGGTGCTGGACAACTGCGAGCATCTGCCCGCGGCAGCCGATCCGGTCGCGGCATTGCTGAAAGCGGCGCCGGGATTGACGGTGCTGGCGACCAGCCGCACGCCGTTGCGCATCTACGGCGAGAAAGAAGATCCCATCCCTGCCCTGCGGGTGCCCGACCTGGACACGCCGGTGCCTCTTGAGGAACTGGCCCAGTACGAGGCGGTCCGTCTGTTTGTGGAGCGTGTAGGCGCTATCGATCCCGATTTCGCGCTGACAGCGGAGAACGCACCGGCGGTGGGCGCGATCTGCGTGCGGTTGGACGGGCTGCCGCTGGCGATCGAGTTGGCCGCCGCGCGGATCCGGGTCTTCTCACCACAGGCGTTGCTCGCCCGCCTCGACCGGCCGCTCAACCTGCTGCGGGGCGGCGCCCTTTCGCTCCCTGCCCGCCAGCAGACGCTGCGTGCGGCCATCGAGTGGAGCTATGATCTGCTGGGCCCCGGAGAACAGCAGTTATTGCGGCGGATGGGGGTGTTCCAGGGTCGGGTACCGCTCGACGCTATCGTTGGCGTGTGCGGCGCCGGGGAAGCGGAACCGGCGCCGGGCCGCGATTCCGCAGCCGTGACCCTGGATATTGAGGAAGGCGTGGAGTCGCTGGCCGGCAAGAGTCTGTTGCGGGTGCGGACGGGCCGCGACGGCGAGCCGCGCTTCTGGCTGCTGGAGACGATCAAGGAGTATGCGCGGGAAAAGCTGGAAGCGCACGGCGAGGGCGAGCAAGCGCGGCTGCGCCACGCCACGTTCTTCCTCAAGATCGCCGATGTGAATGAACGCACACTCCCCGGCCCCCAGCATCAGGTTTGGCTGGCCCAGCTAGACGAGTCGCTGGACAACCTCCGGGCCGCACTGACCTGGGCGCTGGAAGCGCGCACCGTCGAGCAACGGCAGGGGCTGGCGCTGGCCTGGCGCGCGGGCCGGGCGCTGGGTTGGTACTGGCACTTGCACGCTCATGTCGCTGAGGCGCGGCGCTGGATCACCGCCCTGCTGGCGCGGGAAGCCGACCTGCGTACCCTCCCGGATCTGGACACGAAGCGGCTACGATATGACAAAGCCGGGCTGTTGCTGGCCGCCGGGTATCTGGCCCGGCAGCAGGGCGATCTCGACAGGGCGCGTGCGCCGTTGGAGGAGAGCTTAGGCCTTTTCCAGGAGGCGGGTGATACGCAGTTTGCGGCCCATGTGGTGAATAATTTGGGAAATTTGATGCTTCAACAAGGTGATTTGGCCGCCGCCCGCACCTTTCACGAAGACAACTTGCGCCTCAGCCGGGAGCTAGGTAATCAGGAAGGCATCGCGCGCGCGCTGGGCCAGTTGAGCCTGGTGGCCTATGAACAGGGCGATGTTGAGGGAGCGCATGTCTTGCTGAGTGAGTCTCTAGCCTCCAGTCGCACAGTGGGCGACTGGGGGATCATGATCCGCTTACTGTCCTATGGCGCCCTGATTCTGTGCGGGC
>CBJNAR010000909.1:0-2333 GCA_966434075.1 uncultured bacterium | reverse complement strand
CAGGCCGTGGCCGCCGGCCTGAAATCGCCGCCGCGCGTCTACATTGTGGGCCCGAGCGATATAGCCCTCTGGCCGCCCGATACCGGATCGGCCGTCACCCACTACAGCACCTGCGGCATCCAACCCCTCGCCTGGGCCCTGGCCGATCCCTGCGCCCAGCCGATGACCTTGACCACGGCGCTGGCCGGGGCGGGCGACGGCCTGGACGTGACCTTCCTGGCGACCTGGGCCAGTGGCGCCCGGACCCACCGCTGGCAACTGCATGTGGGCTCCGATCTCCATGCGGTATTCGTGCAAGAGAGCGGGGACCGCTTGCCGATCCTGCCGCAGTAAGCGGGAGCAGGCGGCGGGGGGTACGACCCGCCGCCCGCTCGGCGGGCCGATTCCCGGCGAGACCCTATTACTGGCGCACAAAAACATACTTTTTCACTTGCACGAGGTTCTAAGCTGTAATATAATCGCATTACGTGTTATTTCGCCGCTCCCATTGGCGCGGCCGGCCCGTGGCCCCGTTTGCTTCCGCAGGGGCACCGGGGGCCGCCGGCCAACATAGCGGAAAGGAGGTGGGCCGGAGTCTGCTGCGCTGCTCCCCGCGCAAATAAGCACCTGCTGCATCGCTGGGCCGGTCCACGCTTCCCAGCACCGAGATGCATCTACCACTGCAGGTGCGCTACCCCATTATCGCCGGGCAGGTCCACGCTCCGCCCCCAATATATGCATCTATCGGACTAGATGCGACACCTCGTCCGCGCCGGGCCGCTCCACGCACCGCCCGCGCCCGGATGCGCCTACCAGGATAGGCGCCCACGCCCACGCTTACCGGGCCAGTCCACGCTGCGCCCGTAACCAAATGCACCGGCCACGGCCGGCGCCATACTCTATTGCCGCCGGGCCGCTCCACGCGCCGCCCGCCGGCGATAGCCTGTTCTTCTGAAGGAGAGAGATCCAATGCGCAACCTACCCGCAAGGTCGCGGCCTGGTTTGCTTTTTGCCGCGCTGCTGCTGGCGGCGCTCGGCATCGCCCTGGGCGGCATCCGCTGGCAAGGGGAGCAGCAAACAAGCCCCGCGGATGCCGCGCGCGCCAAAGTCAAGGCCAATTTCGCGCAGATCGCCGATTCGATTGAGGGCCACTCCGGCACCGAGGCCGCCCAAAGCGGCCAGGCCCCACGTGAGGAAGACCTGACCAAGCGCGCCGATTATTGGACCCAGCGCGTCACCTATCCCACCGGGCAATACGATCCCGCCTGGCTACTCCAGGCCGCGGCGCAAGACAAACAGATCGAGTCGCGGGTGCCCGCCGGGCAGACGACGTATCAACAGGGGCGTGCGGACGGCTCGCTGGCCCTCAACCCCAGCAGTTGGGTGCCGCTTGGTCCCGCGCCGGCCCAGTCCGACGGCTGCTGGTCCTGCTTTAACTTCGGCCTCGTGGGCGGGCGCGTTAACGACATCGCCATCGACCCCGTCATCTCCACCACGGCCTACATCGCCACCGTCGGCGGCGGCGTCTGGAAATCCACCAACTGCTGCGCCGCCGACACCGGTTGGACCTCCACCATCAACGACCCGTTGATCAACGAGGTGGGTATCTCCGACCTGGCGATTGACCCCAATAACCACAACACGATTTACGCGGGCACCGGCGAGCACAGTGTTGCCACCTTCGGCATGGGCAGCGCCGGCCTCCTCAAGAGCACCAACGGCGGCCAGTCGTGGACGACGCTCGGCGCCGACGTGTTTAATCCGCGCTATCCCTCGCCCCCCGGCGAGTTCCCGCAATACCAGGCCATCATCAAGGTGGTGGTGGACCCGCGCAACAGCAACAACATCGTTGCCGGGACGAAAACGGGCGTCTTCTTCTCCTACGACGCCGGGAGCAACTGGAGCGGCCCCTGTATTCCGGACGCCTTCCCCACCCAGCACCATGAGATCTACGGTCTGATCGGCATCGACAACGGCACCGGCACCACGCTCTATGCCGCGGTCGGCAACCCCGGTCTGCCCACGTCGCGCTATCCCAACCGCGACCTCAACGGTGCCAACGGCATCTACACCACGACCCTCGGGCTGTCCGGCTGCCCGGCCAGTTGGAACCTCATCACCCGGCCCGACAACGGCTGGCCCGTGGGCACCGGCAGCGGCATCCCGCACAACCAGGCCAACGGCAACCCGCTGGGCCGCATCGACATCGATATTGCCCCCAGCAACCACAACGTCATCTACGCTCAGGTGCAGAACCCGGCCCCGCAGGCCACCTGCGGTAACAACACCGGCTGCCAGCTCGGCGTCTGGCGCAGCGTCGACGGCGGGTTGGCCTGGCAGCAGCGCTCGGACTC
>CBJNAR010000908.1:0-2337 GCA_966434075.1 uncultured bacterium | reverse complement strand
GAACGTGGCCGACAGCCCGGCCAGCATCCGCGTGCGGTCGAAGGCGAACGGCTGCGGACCGAGAAAGAGGGTCCCCGCCGAGTTGAACACGTTCATGCTCATATAGTAGGCATCGGGCCAGACGCCCAGGTGCGGGTAGTCGAAGAAGTTGGTGCCCAGGTGGAACCCGTAGCGGTTCCAGGTGCCCGTGGCGTCGCTCGTCGTCGACACGGCCACGCACTCGTCGGTGGGGATGCTGGCGCCGGCAAACTGGCTGACCAGCCAGCGGTTCGCCAGTTGGTCATAGAGCACCACCGGGTCGCCGTCGCCGTTGAACTCGCAGACGCCGCCGAAGCCGGCCCACAGCGTGGTGATGCCCACCGGCCCGAAAACCGAGGTGCCGGTCGTCTTATCCCAGACCTGGAGCCCTTCGTTGACAATCTGGACGTACTGCGTGGCGCCGACCTCGCCGTTGGTATGGGGCGGGGCGCAGTTGCAGGCCACGCCGGGGAAGGCGATGCCGTCGAAGTTGAGAATGGTGCCGGGCATAGCCAGCGGCGCCAGCACCTTCTGCACCACCGTGTCCACGCCGTTCTTATGCGAAAGCGCGAGCGCCCAGTTGGGACTGGATTCACGCTCGTTCTGTTTTTTCATCGGCTGGATGGGGATATTGCGCAGCGCCGGGGAGGTATCGTGGTGGTAATCCTTACCGGTGATCACGCCCCCCGCTCCGGCTCCGCGATTGGCGGTCGAGCCGGTGGCGCCGGTCTGGCCGGCGAGGGCGGCGAGCGACTCGGCGGGCTGGCGAATCAGCATCCCCCCGGCCGCGAACAATGCGAACAAGCCAACGAGTAACGCAAGTAGTCGCAGGTGACTACGCCGACTGGGTAGCATCCCTTCTCCTCCTGAATCCCATGAAGGGTAAACGCCCTGCGCGCCGGGGTCGAGACCCCGCCGGGCAGTTCCTGGACCCCGGTGGCACACCAGGATGGCCGCGTGACAGGCGGCGCAGAGGATTGAGGATGGAGGGGATACGGCGGGCCGGAAGCAACGGGTGCGACGATAAGGGTCCGCGTGGACGGAGCGCCCAATCTCTCGCGATGTGCTATCGGGGCGAGTAGCAGCCCTCCTTCCCGCGCCCCCTGTGGTATCCCCATGGCCCCCGCACTGCGCGGGCGGCCCAACATGGACCTGGCACCGCCGCGCTCTCGGGGCGGCGGCCCCCATACCGGCTCTCAACGCGCGGCCCGCATCGCGCGAGCCACGCCACCACGCCGCAGCACGCGGCAACTGCCAATGGCCGGGATCGGTCGTCGGGATCCTTACCCGGCGGAGAATAGGTTGGTGGAATATTCTATTGGCCTTGGATGGAGTGAAGAATGATCTTAGCTTACCACAGCTTTGTTTTGGAGTCAATAGTTCATTGGATGTTGTCGAGTAGCAGATTGTTCCTTACCAGAGCCGTAATGTGGGGAAAAACGCAAGACCGGCGAATTATGTAGATTTTGTAAGAATTCTCGCCTCGTGAAAAGTTAAAGCATCAGGAGTCCAGGGATGCGCGTCGCCGGGCCGCATCGGCGCCGGTGCGGGGCCACTCCGGCCGGCGGCGCGGCATCCGCCCGGCGGCGCAGCCTCCACCCGCCCTGCGCCCGATAGCCAACGCGCCGCAATTCGGGTATAATAAGGCCACACCGGCGCGCTCGCGCGGGCCGGTGCGGCCTCCAGGGGGAAGTGTCGTAATTGGCAGCCGAGCATGACTTAGGATCATGTGCCGCAAGGCGTACGGGTTCGAGTCCCGTCTTCCCCACCCCTTTTGCTCTCGGCTATGGTTCGGAGTTGCCGGGTTGTCGCTGCCTGCGGCGTCTGCCCTATGTGTGCGCGACGGTGCGGTGCGCTGAGGATCCATGATGGCGAACGGAACGAACCAACTGAAGCACGGGCGCCCCCAATCCGCGCCGGGGATCACGGGCATCACCGTCGGCGGCTATAAATCGCTGCGCGATGAGCAGCACATTGAGATCCGCCCGCTCACCATTCTCGCCGGCGCCAACAGTTCCGGTAAGTCGAGCATCATGCAGCCGTTGCTGCTTTTCAAGCAGACGCTGGAAGCCGCCTATGATCCCGGCACGCTGCTGCTCAATGGTCCCAACGTGAAGTTCACGTCGCGCGATCAGTTGCTGACGCGCTTAGGCGATAACCAACAGGCGGACACCTTCCATGCCGGACTGAGGATCGACCCGCTCACGTCGATGATTCCCTATTTTAGCGGAAAAGCGGATACCGGGTTCCAGATCGAGAAGATGCTTTATGTGGATTCGGAACTCAAGCGCCACGTGCTGCGACCCACGATGTCGCGGA
>CBJNAR010000907.1:0-2341 GCA_966434075.1 uncultured bacterium | reverse complement strand
CGCGGGCGCGCCGCCCTGCGGTTTGCCGGAGCCGTCGTCGTTGCGCGGGGTGCTCAGCCCGTCGAGGAAGGCGTTGACGCCGCTCAGCGCCGCGCCGCCCACGCGCTGGCCCACGGCGCTGCCGACCACGCCGCCCAGCATCGCGCCGACGAAGGTGCCGACGATGGGGATGGGGATCGCCACCGTGCCCACCTGTGCCCCCGCGATGACCCCCGCGCCCAGCCCGGCCAGCCCACCCATTTGCTCGTTGCGATCTTGCTCTTTGTTCTCCATGGATCAAGCTCCTTTCGTGAAACGATGCAAGGGACTGCTGATGATTATACGCGATGCCCCCCACGCTCGTTACATTTTTCGGTATAATTATCGCAGTACGATTCAGCAAAAGGGCCCCATCCTGCTGGCAGGATGGGGCCGCCGATCCCAGCTTTACATAACCGTTGATCGATCAACCGACGGGCGGAGGGAAGGTCTCATCCTCACTGGGGCGAGGCCAGATGGGGTAGCGGCGCGCGGCGGGACGCGCCGGCAGAGAAGGGGTAGGACCATAGAGCAAGATCGACTGTCCGCACATTCGGCAATCTCCTGATGGCAATGAGGCGCCCATGGGAGTGGCGGATCCCCCCCTTATGTGAGACCGCACGGGCGCGATTCAGGTATGAAGTTACACCGCACTGTGTCGCTGGGGAACGACCCTGGCCCGTCTAATTTCCAGGATCGTGGGGCTGCGCAGGACAACGCGCAGCCGGAGGCGCAGAGTTGCGCCGCTGAGAGGCGCTCGCCCTGGGGAGAAGGCAAGGCGCTTCGGGCTAATATCGGTCGATCTAGCATATTAAACCATATTTTGGGGTCGTTTGATCAATTGATCGCGCCGAATCTTCGGCGGTGGGGGTGCGGAAGATTCCGCACCGGCGGCGCGGAGGGCTTCGCACCTCCCTCCAGCCCGCATCCTGGCGCGTAGCCATGGGGAGACGCGATGCAAGACGAGACGTTTGGCCGCTTGCTGAAGGCCGCTTTAGGGAGTATCGTGAGCTGCGAGGGTACGACGGCCTCGCGCATTGAGGCGGAACTGGGCCGGGCCATGGGGGTGGCCGGCGCCACGGTGCAGCGCTACAAGGCGGGCTATATTCCACCCGACCCCGATCAGGTGCGCATCCTGGCCGAGGCCGCGGTCACGCGCGGCTACCTGAACCGCGACTGGCTGGTTGCCTTCCTGCAGGTCGCGCACTATCCGGACCCCGCCCCGCTGATCGCCCGGCTCTACCCGGCGGCGGCGTCGCGCCCCGCCACACCGGGCTTCTCCCACAATCTGCCCGCGCCCACCTACAGCCGCTTCATCATGCGTGAGCCGGCCTATGCGTCGGTGCTCGAAGGGTTGCGCCGCCGGGCGCCGGTGGTACTCATCGCCAGCCTGGGCGGCATGGGCAAGACCAGCCTGGCCCGCGAGGTGGCCGCGCGCTGCCTCGATCCCGGCGCCGACCCGCCCTTCGAGGCCGCCGTCTGGATCAGCGACAAGGACCGGCCCGGCACCACCACCCTCAGCCTGCTGCTGGACGAGATCGCCCGCACGCTCGACTATCCGGGCATCATCGACTATGCCGAGGACGACAAGCGCCGCGAGGTCGAATACCTGCTGCGGCGGCGGCGCGTGTTGCTGGTGGTGGACAACTACGAGACGATCACCGATGGGGCGCTGGCGGCCTGGTTGTTGCGCGTGCCCGAGCCGAGCAAGGCGCTCGTCACCAGCCGGGAATACCCGAAAGCCTTCACGACGGGGGCCACGGTGGTCGATCTGGGCGGCTTGAGCGACTTCGAGGCGCGCGCGCTGATCACCCAGCGCCTGCGCTGGCTCGGCCTCGACGGCCTGGTGCCCGATCCGGGGCTGCTGGCCCCGCTGGTCGGCGCCACCGGCGGCAACCCGCTGGCTATCGAAATGGCGCTGGGCTGCATCAAATACGGGCAGCAGCCGCTGCCCCAGGTGCTCGACGACCTGGCCGCCGCGCGGGGCGTGACCGACCTCTTCGACGACCTGTTCCAGCGCAGTTGGGCGCTGCTGGGCGACCCGGCCCGCCGCGTGTTCCAGGTGTTGCCGCTGTTCGTGGGCAGCGCCAGCCGCGCCGCCGTGATGGCCGTGGCCGACCTGCCCGCGCCCGTGTGCGAGCGCGCCCTGGAACGGCTGGCGGGTCTGGCCCTGGTCAACAGTCAGCACACCGACCTGCTTCACCCGCCGCGCTACAGCCTGCACCCGCTGGCCCGCGCGTTTGCCCGTGGCCGCCTGCATGAGCAGCCCGCCTTCGCCGCGGCGGCGCACCAGCGCCGGCTGGCCTGGTATCGCGATCTCGCC
>CBJNAR010000906.1:0-2348 GCA_966434075.1 uncultured bacterium | reverse complement strand
AACATCAGCTCCATCTGCGGGGCGGAGAGGAATTCGCAGCCGTGGTCGGTGACGAGCACTTCTTCCTCCAGGCCGCAGTAGCCCTGGGGCGTGTCCACGCCGAGTTCGAGCGTGTAGATCTGTCCGGCCTCGATGATGCCTTCCGGGGTGGTGCCGTAGCGGTCCCAGCGCGGGCCGAGCAGGGGGCCGCCGTCGTGCGTGGTGCGGCCCACGGTGTGGCCGAGCGCGTGCTGGTATTCGGGATAGCCCGCGTCGGTCACGAAGCGCCGGGCGATGGCGTCCACCTCGTAGCCGCGGATGCCGGGCCGGAGCACGGTCGCGGCGGCCTGGATCGCGCCCACTACCGTGTCGAAGGCGCGGGTGACTTCGGCGGGCACCGTCTTTTCGCCCAACCGGCGGCAGTACCACATGCGCTGCTGGTCGGTGCAGTAGCCGTCCTTGAGCACGCCGAAGTCGATATTCACCAGGCGACCGGGGGCGATGCGCCGGTCGCCGGGGCGGGCGTGGCCGGTGCTGGAGTCCGACCCGGCGTGGACGATGGGGCAGAAGTCGCGTTCCCAGGAGGTCCAGAGCCGCAACCGGTCGAGTTCGCCGTGCATGAAGGCGGCCACCTCGCGCTCGCTCTGGCCGGGCTTGAGGAAGGAGGCGGTGGTGGCCCAGATCTCTTCGGCGGCGCGCAGGGCGGCGCGCATGCGGGCCAACTCGCTGGGCGTCTTGGTGGCGCGGAAGCGGCCCAGGAAGGTCTCCGAGCTTTCCAGGCGGGTCGCATAGGGCGTCCCGGCCAGCATCTCGCCCAGCAGCAGCCACATGCCGTAGGTCAGGCCGTCGGCGGAGGGGTCGCTGGGCGAATAGTTCAGCGCGATGCGCCGCGGGTCGTACCCGGCCAGCACCTCGCGGAAGGGGGCGACCATGCTGTCGGTATAGGGCACCACGTTTGGGAACAGGCCGGTGGCGCGCACATTGTCGCAATCGTGCAGGCCCGCCAGCACGGTGTGGCGGCCGGTGGCGCTGATCAGCACGGCGGTTTCCCAGGTGAAGCTGAGGTCGCAGATCAGCGGCAGGCTGGGATCGTTGAGCGTGCCCGTTTCGCGCACGAACAGCAGCCAGAGGTCGATGTCCTGCTGCTTGAGCAGCGCGCTCGCCTGCTCTAGTTTATCGCGATAAATGTCGCTGCTCACCATGGGGTCTCCTGTGCCGGTGCTGAGTATGGGGCGGGGCGCTGAGTCCGGCAAAGACTCAGGGCACGCATCCTGTTGTACCACAACTATGGACACACCGGCAAGCGGCCGTCGCAAATTGCTTAGGCCGCCCGTTTGCCCTGTAGAGGGTTCACGCGCAGAGGAGGGGCATGGTGAGCGAGTCGAGCTATGGAACGCGGCGGGCGATCAACGAACTGCTGGCGATCTTTTCCTGCCAGTGGGCCAACGGCATGCTGCCGCAGATCCGGTTCATGCCGGGGCAGCACGGCTACCGGCCCGACGCCGACGACTGGGGCGTCACCGAGGCCATCAGCGGGCCGACGGCGCTGCGCACGTCGGGCATCACTCAGCCGCCGATCATGGGCCTGTGTGCCTGGGAGGTCTTCCGCAAAATCGGCCCGGAGGCGCAGGCCGCTCACGCCGCCGATTTCCGCGCCATCGCCGCCGGGCTGGAGCGCTTTCACGACTGGCTTTTCCGCGAACGCGACCCCTGGAACGAGCACCTGGTGCTCTGCCTGCACCCCTGGGAGACCGGCACCGACAACTCGCCCGCCTTCGACTGGCTGATCGACAGCACGCGGGCCTATATCGAGCAGAGCGGGCTGCCCGTCGAGACCTTTGGCCGCGCTGATACGGTCCACGTCAACGCCGCCCATCGCCCCACCGCGCGCGACTACTACGCCTACTTCGGCCTGATGGCGCTCTTCAAGAAGCACCACTACGACCAGCGCGCCATCATTGCCGAAAGCCCGTTCTTGCTGCAAGACGTGCTCTTCAACAGCCTGCTGGCGGTGTCGTTGCGTGCTCTGGCCCAACTGGAGGAGGCGCTGGCCGAGCAGGACGGGGCCGATGCCGGGGCGCTGCGCGAGCAGGCCAACCGCAATCGTGAGCGCACCGCCGCGATGGCCGGGGCCATGCGCGACAAGTTCTGGGATATCGCCGACGCCTTTTTCTACAGCTACGATAGCCGGGGCAAGCGCCAGTTGCCCATCCCCACCGTCTCCGGCTTCATGCCGCTGCTGGCCGAGATCGCCGATGCCGGCCAGGCCCGGCGGTTACTGGAACACCTGAACGACCCCGAGGAATTCGCCTCGCCGGTGCCCATCCCCTCGACTTCGCTCGACAGCCCGGTTTTCAGTTCCGAGCGTT
>CBJNAR010000905.1:0-2349 GCA_966434075.1 uncultured bacterium | reverse complement strand
GTAAAGATGCAGAATTCGGATCGTCCGGTGGGCGAAGCCTACGGACTCATCGACATCATTCTGGGTAATCACGCTCAGGACTTGCAACCCAATCAACAGCAGGATCTGCAAGGCCTTCGCGACCAGTTGCAGCAGAACCAGGGCTACTATCAGCAGAATCCCGACGCGATGCAGAACCTGATCAACAGCATCATCGCCATCGCGGGACCGTTGATTCTCAACTATGGCGTGAATGCCATTTTGAACCGCGGCAACCAGGGTGGGCAGGGCGGCTATCCGGCCCAGGGCGGCTATCCTGGCGGTATGCCCGGCCTGGGCGGCCAGGGCGGCTTGCCGGCCCAGGGCGGCGGCCAGGGCGGCTATCCCGGTTTCAGCGGCAGTGGCGGCCTGGGCGACCTGATCGGCCGGGCGTTGCCGGGGCTGATCGGCGGCGCCGGCGGCTTGGGCGGCCTGTTCGGCGGCCAGGAGCCGCAGAGCCCGCAGCAGCCCGCCAGTGGCTTCCCCACGCAGCCCCCGCAGTTCCCGCAGCAGCCGAACAACAACAGCGGCGGCGAAGTCGTCTAATCCGCCTGTGCAATCGCCCGCGCAGCCGCCGCCCGTTCGCGGGTAGGCGGCTGCCGTGTGCGCGCTCGCACCCCGACCCAGGAGTACCCCATGCCGTTGTTTTTTGGCATTACCGACGATACCGTCGAGCAATACCTGTATCGCACGCTGCCGCCCCGGCCGGCCGAGATCCAGGCCATCGAAGACCACGCCGCGCAGGCCGGTGTGCCGGTGGTGGGGCCGCTGGAGGGCCAGTTTCTCTATGTGCTGGCCCTGGGCGCGGGGGCGCGGGATATCCTGGAGGTGGGCACGGCCACCGGCTACTCGGCGGCCTGGCTGGGGCTGGCGGCGCGCGCCCGCGGCGGGCGGGTGGTCGGCCTGGAGCGCGACCCGGCCCGCGCCGCGCTCGCCACCGGCTTCTGGCGCCAGAGCGGCCTGGACGATACTTGCAGCATCCGGCCCGGCGACGCCTTCGCGGTGCTGCGCACCATGGACGACCAGTTCGACTTTATCTTCGTCGACATCCTGACCCAGCTTGCCGGTCCGGCGGAGGGCGAACTGCTGGCCGACCTGTGCATCGCGCGCCTGCGCCCCGGCGGCATGCTGGTGGCTGATAACGCCTTGCGCAAGGGCCGCATCGCCGACCCCGCCAACCGCGAGCCGGGCGTGGAAACGATGCGCCGCTACCTGGGCCGCCTCGACGCGCACCCCGATTTCGCCACGGTGATTGTCCCGCTGCGCGACGGCGTCGCGATTGCCGTGCGCCACCCCGACTGAGCGGGCCGGCCCCGGCGCAGCAGCAGAACAGCCCCGGCACGGTGCCGGGGCTGTCCGCATTTAGTAGCCGATCACGCCGATCATCATTGGATGATGAGCGTAACCTGCTGAGTGTGCGTTTGCCCGCCGCCGGTGCCGGTGATCGTCAGCGTATAGGTACCGGGCGAGGCTTGGCGATTCACCGTGACCGTCAGCGTGGAACTGCCCGCGCCGCCGGATGGCAACGCGACGGGGTTCGGGCTGAACGCGCCGCTGGTCCGCCGCGGCAGCCCGCTCACGCTCAGGCTGACGTTACCGCTGAACCCGTTGAGCGAGCCCAGGTTCACGGTGTAGGTGCCGCTGCTGCGGCGCGCTATGGTCACGCTGGCGGGGCCTGCGCTCAGGCTGAAGTCGGGCGGGTTCGGGTTGGGCGTAAACGTCGGCGTGGCCGTGGGCGTGTTCGTAGGCGTGGGCGTGTTCGTGGCCGTGGGGCCGGGCGTCGCCGTCTTGGTCGGTGTGGGCGCGACCCCGCCGCAGCCGGGGAACTTGAACGACCCGATGCGCGTCCGCCAGGGCGCCGTGCCGGTGGACGGGATATATTCGGTCGTGAACCAGAACGTGCAATCGTCGCTGGGGTCCACGGCCATCATGGCATAGTCGCCCCAGCGGTAGCCGGTGCCGGTCTGCGACCCGCTGCCGTTCATCATGGTCGACTCGCCCTGCGTCATCTGGCCCAGGGGATCGCCGGCCAGGCGGCCCGTGTAGCGGATGCCGGGGAAGACGGAGGTGCTGGAGGCGCTGTAGCCCAGGGCGATATTACCGTTCTGGTCCATGGCGATGCTGCCCAGCCAGCGGTTGGTGGCGTCGGGTGCATAGGTGCCCTGCTGGTAGATCACCGGCGTGCCGTTGGGGGTGCGCACCTCGTACCAGCGCACCCCGGCCTGCCTTCCGGAGCCGGCGGCGTTCACGCTGTGGGTGGCGACCAGCGCTTCGGGGTCGCCGAAGTTGGGATCGCAGCGCAGCTCCACCCGGATGCCGTGCCGGTTGGCC
>CBJNAR010000904.1:0-2351 GCA_966434075.1 uncultured bacterium | reverse complement strand
GTCTTCAGGCTCGGCCCCTCGATATACTCCATCACCATGAAGTGCAGATCGTCTTCAGTGTCGATGTCAAAGACCTGGACGATGTTGGGGTGGCGCAGCGCGGCGACGGCGCGGGCTTCGCGGCGGAAGCGGTCGCGGCTGCGCGCGTCGTCGAACAGGAAGGGATTCAGGACCTTGACGGCGACAAAGCGGTCCAGCGCCGGCTGGTAGGCCTTATAGACCTCGGCCATGCCGCCCCGGCCCACACGTTCCAGGATCTGGTAGCGCCCTACCGTCTTCCCGGTCAATTCACTCATAGACCCTCCTCCGGCCAACTGGAGGTGCGTAGCGTCGTGATCGATCATGCTCGCGACCCACCCACCTGTCTCGAATTGCGTTCCGAGGCGCCCATCAGGCGGGTCGCGGTATCCCCGGCACCATAGCGTGCCGGACCCCCGCTACTAATCAAACTATACCATGCCTGCGCGGCGCTGCCTAGCGATAAAGCTTGCTATCCTGTCAGAAATACGCCTGACGCAGCCTACAATCTGTATAGGCGGCGGTAAGGTTGGGCCTGCTACGGCGCGGCGGCAGCGCGGAGTTAGCGCCGGGCGGGCCGTGATAACCCGGCCCCGGCGTCCGTTCTAAAAGCACAACCCTATGTGCGGCGGGCCGGGCGCCGGCCCGCGGGAAAGGAGTCTGCTGCATGGCGAGCATAGCCAGCCAACGCGATAATCCCACGGGTGACGAGTTCACCTATGCCGTCCAGCCGGGCGACACTCTGGCGGCGATTGCCGAGCGCTACCACACCTCCGTGGACGCCCTCGCGACGCTGAATTACCTGCAAGATCCCGAACACCTGGAGGTGGGCCGGGAGTTACGCATCCCCGCGACCGGGCCGGGTGGCACCACCTCCGTCGGCCCCACCGGGCAGCCGGTGGCGCGCGGCTCGGAGATGTCTACTTACACGGTGCAGACCGGCGAGTCGCTCGCCGACATTGCCCTGCGCCTCGGTTCGACCGTGGACGACCTGACGCGGCTGAACCAGCTTGACGACCCGAAGCAGATCCAGCCGGGCGACCAACTGTTCATCCCCAGCGTCCCCGAAGGGATGTAGTCGCCGGGGGCCGCGCCCACCGGGGCGCGGCCCTGTTTGCTTTCCGCCCTCCCGTAAGCTATCATAGCCGCCTGTTAGCCGGGTTCCGCCAGGGACCCGTCATTCTGAGCGCAGCGAAGAATCTCCGTCTTGTACCCCGACGAGACTCTTCGCTGCGCTCAGAGTGACACCGGATGCGTGGTCGGCGGAGGACGAGACTCTTCGCTGCGCTCAGAGTGACAGCGGGGGCGGGGTGCCGCGGCGCAATAGCCGTTGAATCGGACTTATAGGGGAGGAAGCACATGCGGGTCCACATTATCAGCGATATGGAAGGCGTGTCCGGCGTCGTCAAGTGGCAGCAGGTCAACGGGGGCGACCCGATGTACGAGGAGTGCCGGCGGCTCTATACCGAGGAGATCAACGCGGCGGTGCGCGGGGCGCGGGCCGGGGGCGCGACCGAGATCATCGTCATGGACTGCCACGGCGCCGGGGGCGGCTGGACGTTCAACAGCCTGGTGCCGGAGATGCTCGATCCCGGCTGCGAGTGGGTGGTGCAGCAAAGCTGGACCGGCTATACCGGCGCACTCGAAGCCGGCTGCGACGCGGCGCTGTTCATCGGCATGCACGCGCGGGCGGGCACGGCCAACGGCGTGCTCAGCCACACCGTGTCGAGCGAGGCGTGGCACAACCTCTGGTTCAACGGCGTGCTGGTGGGCGAGACGGGCATCAACGCCGCCCTCTGCGGCACCTGGGACTGCCCGGTGCTGCTCGTGACCGGCGACACGGCCACCTGCGACGAGGCGCGCGCCCTGCTGGGGCCGGGCCTGACCACGGTGGCGGTGAAGCAGGGGCTGGGCCGCTACACCGCCCGGCAGATCCCGCCCGTGCGCGCCCGCCAGATGATCGAGGAAGCGGCCACCCGCGCCCTGGCGGATCTCAAGGCGGTGCCGCCGTATAACCCCGGCAACCCCTGCGAGATCATGGTGGAGGTCGCGACGCCCGACCGCGTCGAACCGTACCGCAACAGGCGCGGGGTCGAGATCGTCGATTCGCGCCGGCTGGTCTCGCGGGCCGAGGAATGGTG
Source organism: uncultured bacterium (assembly GCA_966434075.1). GTDB lineage: Bacteria > Chloroflexota > Chloroflexia > QHBQ01 > JAICKM01 > JAICKM01. The sequence continues at coordinate 192 of CBJNAR010000904.1, read as the reverse complement.
GACGGCCTGGAAGCAGTTCTATCTATAGGAAAGCGGGGCGGGTCGCCGGCGCCGGCGACCCGCCCCTTGTGTATGTGCGCCGGTTCAGTGCGTGGCTGGGCGGGGCCGGGACTCCGTGGGCACGACGCGCAGATCGCGCTTCTCGGTGCGGCGGACGATGGTCAGGGTGGACTCCACGCCCACCAGTTGGTC
>CBJNAR010000903.1:0-2353 GCA_966434075.1 uncultured bacterium | reverse complement strand
GTGAGGAATTGTCACTCTGAGCGCAGCGAAGAGTCTCGTCTCCTTGGGAAACAAGACGAGATTCTTCGCTGCGCTCAGAATGACAAAATCCGGCGCCCAGCGACTAATCTTGAGCTATGAGACGGAGATTCTTCGCTGCGCTCAGAATGACGAAATCAGGCGCCCATCTACTAATCTGGAGCTATGAGACGGAGATTCTTCGCTACGCTCAGAATGACAAAATCAGACGCCCATCTACTGACCACTGACCACTGACCACTGACCACTCGTTACCGGCGCGCGGGGGTGCGCGAGGGCGTGACGCGCGGCGTGACGGTGGGCGTGGGGGTGATGGTCGGCGTGGGGGTGATGGTCGGCGTGGGCGAGGGGAGCACGTCGCCGCCCGCGGGGTTAGCCCGGATGGGCGTGGCGGGGCCGGTGATGATGCCGATGGTGGTCAGGTCCACGTTCACGGTGAGATAGGCGCGGGCCATCCAGCCGGTGCGGCCGTCGGGCACCTGCACTTCCAGCCAGTCGCCGCCGGCATCCTGGCCGAGCACGACCAGCGTGGTGCCCTGGGTGAAGACGCCGAGCACGGCATAGTCCTGGCCGGGGCCGGCGCGCAGGTTAAGGCTGTCGTTGTTGACCACGGCTTCGACGGCGGGCGTGGGCAAGGCCGCCGGGCTGGGCGCGCCGGCGAGCGCCGCCGTGGGCGGCTCGTCGCTCGCCGGGGCCGGGCCGGGCGCTGCGCCGCCCAGCGCGGTCCACAGCAGGGCGCCCACGCCCGCGCACACGGCGAGGAACAAGACGAGTCGGGTTATGACGGCATAACGGCCGCTCCTGCGCCGGGCGGGGTGGTCCATTGCCGCAGTCTCCTGAGCCCGCCGGTGCCCTCGCTGCCAACGCCGGGGCGCCGCGCCGGTGCGCGTATTATAGCAGCCCGCACCGGCCTCCGCTACCGGCTGCTGTTTGTGCGCACCGCAGCGACGGGAAGCTGGAGTCAGGCGGTGGGCACCGGGTCCTCGGCGGGGGCCGGCTCGCTGGGGCGCAGGTCTTCGGGGCGGTCGAGGCGGTCGAGGAACAGGATGCCGTCGAGGTGGTCGATTTCGTGTTGCAGGGCCCAGGCGAACAACCCGGTGGCGCTCAGGCGCATGGGTTTGCCGCGCGGGTCCTGGGCGCGCACGACGACTTCGGCGGCCCGGCGCACGTTCACGCCGTAGTAGCCGGGGATGCTCAGGCAGCCGTCGCTGCCTACCTGCTCGCCGTGCGCGGCCACGATTTCGGGGTTGGCGAGGGCGACTTTGTGGTGCTGCCCGCCGGCGGGGTCGTCCAGTTCGATCACCAGCAGGCGGATGGACAGCCCGATCTGCGGGGCGGCCAGGCCGATGCCCCGCGCGGCGTGCATGGTGGCGAACATGTCGGCGACGAGCCGGGGCAGCGCCGCGTCGAAACGGGGGACGCGCCGGGCCTTGCGGCGCAGAATCGGGTCGCCGTACATGACGATTTCGCGAACGGCCATGGATCTCCTTCCATACCTACCGGCGCGGTAGGCGTGCCTCCGACCTTTGTCACTCTGAGCGCAGCGAAGAGTCTCGTCCCTTAAGCTGCGCGACGGAGATTCTTCGCTGCACTCAGAATGACAGGTCCGGCATGACGAATGGCCTTTGTCACTCTGAGCGCAGCGAAGAGTCTCGGCTCGTGAGCTGCGCGACGGAGATTCTTCGCTGCGCTCAGAATGACAGGTCGGGCGTGATGCATTGCTCAGGCGGCGACGCCCGGCGCGGCGGGGCCGGCGGCGGGTTCCCAGACCAGCAAATCGTTGACGCTGACCGGGAAGGTCCGGCTGAAATAGGTCAGCAGCCGGTCGACCGTGGCATAGTCGATGCGCCGGCTCTGCCCGGTGTTGAGGGCGACGAGCACGCTGAGGGACGCGCCGCTCTCGTCGGCCAGCCGGCGCAGGCTGATGGCCGGGAGGCCCTGCTTGGCCCGCTCGACGTTCAGGCGGGCCAGGAGGATCCGCAAATGACTGGCAACCGGCATAGTGCCTCCGAGTGCTGAGTGCTGTTCGCGTAGCGGTGCGTAGCACATTGCTGAGTGCTGAGTGTTTAGTTTGACGAGTGGTTTGCTGCGTCTGGGTTTTAGTATAGATCAGGTGTAGTGACATGTCAATACATTGCGCGGTTTTCACGCGGTATTGATGGCGGTTGGGCGGCGGTACCCGGCCCGCTTACGGGCGCCCGAGGCTTGCGCGGCGCGGCGGGGCGGGCGGCCATGATCGGGATGGAGCGATCTTGTATACTAGGGGCAAATCCATGCTTTTTGCTAAGGAGACTGTGCCATGAATCGTGCGCGCTTGCGCGACCTGGGGATTGTT
>CBJNAR010000902.1:0-2360 GCA_966434075.1 uncultured bacterium | reverse complement strand
GATAAGATCAAGCGCGCCGCCAGCCGCGGCGGGTGGACCCCGGAGAGTATGGGCCTGGGCAGCAGCGGCGCGCGCCGCGCCGCGGGACCAACCACCGCCCGCGACCCTGAGCCGACGGGCCGCGTCTTCGGCGCCAGCGGCGGGCGCGGGGCGGCGCGCAGCAGCGGCCCGCCCACCCGCCCCGGCATACCGCCGGGCCGCGGCACCCCGCCCCGCCCCGTCCCCGGCCCCACGGTGCCGCCGCGCCCGCCCCGGCCCGCGGGCAGCGCCCAGTGGAAAGCCGGCGACAAGGCCCGCCACCCCACCTTCGGCGAGGGTATCGTCGTGCAGAGCAAGCCCACCGGCGGCGACGAGGAAGTCACCATCGCCTTCGCGGGCCACGGTATCAAGCGCCTGCTTGCCAGCCTGGCGAATCTCGAACGGCTCTAGGGTTCGCAATCCGCCTGCGCCATCCCGCCGCAAGACCGTAGCCCGGCGTCCGTCGTCTCACAGCGGGCGCCGGGCGTACAGCCGCGTGCTTCGCCAATTCTCACCAAGCTGTCACCGGACGTATACCCCTACTGTGATTTTCGTATGGTATAGTAAGGTGTCGATTTCGGGAGCAGGGCGTCGCCTTGCCAGGGTCGCGATTCTTTGCTAGAATCGGAAGGACGTCCGCGGGGTCGCGTGCCCCGCACAGATTGACCTGCTCCGCACCAGGTATCGGAATATGGGCCTCGTGCCCGCCAAGGAGATTCTCCATGACTTCAACCGCAAACGCAGCGACCACACCGGGCAGCGCCACCAGCCCGAACGGCCAGGATGGCGCGCAAACCCACAAGTGGGTCTATTTGTTCCCCGAAGGCAACGGCAAAATGAAGGACCTGCTCGGCGGCAAGGGCGCCGGGCTGTCTGAGATGACCAACGCCGGGCTGCCGGTGCCGCCGGGCTTCACCATCACCACCGAGGCCTGCCGCGCCTACTACGAGAACGGCGAGCAGTTCCCGCCCGGCATGTGGGACCAGGCCCTGGCCGCCCTGCACACGGTCGAGGAGCAAACCGGCAAGAAGCTGGGCGACCCGGCCAACCCGCTGCTCGTCTCGGTGCGCTCGGGCGCCAAGTTCTCGATGCCCGGCATGATGGACACGGTGCTCAACCTGGGCCTCAACGAGCAAACGCTCCAGGGCCTGGTCAAGCTGACCGGCAACGAGCGCTTCGGCTATGACGCCTACCGCCGCTTCATCCAGATGTTCTCCAAGATCGTGCTCGACATCCCCGCCGAGCGCTTCGAGAAGAAGCTGGACGAGTTGAAAGAGCGCGTCGGCGCCCACTACGACACTGACCTGACCGCCGAGAACCTGCGCGACCTGGTGAGCGAGTTCAAGGCTATCGTCCGCGAAGCCAGCGGCAAGGAGTTCCCTGACGATCCGCTGGAGCAGTTGCGGCTCGCCATCGAGGCTGTGTTCGCCTCCTGGAACAACCGCCGCGCCATCACCTACCGCGACCTGAACAAGATCCCGCACGACCTGGGCACCGCCGTCAACGTCGTGACCATGGTCTTCGGCAACATGGGCAACGACAGCGGCACCGGCGTAGCCTTCACCCGCAACCCGTCCACCGGCGAATCGCAACTATACGGCGAGTTCCTGATGAACGCCCAGGGCGAGGACGTGGTGGCCGGCATCCGCACGCCGCAGAAGATCTCGCAACTGCGCGAGGTGTTGCCCGAGGTCTACAACCAGTTCGAGCAGATCGGCAAGCGGCTGGAAGGCCACTACCGCGACGCCCAGGACCTGGAGTTCACGGTGGAGCGCGGCAAGCTCTACATGCTGCAGACCCGCTCGGCCAAGCGCACCGCCGCCGCCGCCGTCAAGATGGCGGCGCGCTACACCCAGCAGACGTTCAACGTGATGAACGACGGGCTGATCAGCAAGGAAGAGGCGTTGCAGCGCGTCGAGCCGTCCCAGGTCGTCCAACTGCTGCTGCCGCGCTTCGACCCGGCGGCCACCGAGGCCGCGCGCCAGGCGGGCCGCCTGCTCGCCAAGGGCCTCAACGCCTCCCCCGGCGCCGCGAGCGGCAAGGCCGTCTTCGACGCCGACCGCGTGGCCGAAATGGGCCAGGCCGGCGAGGCCGTGATCCTGGTGCGCCAGGAAACCAACCCCGACGACGTGCACGGCATGATCGCCGCCCGCGGCATCCTGACCGCCCGTGGCGGGGCCACCAGCCACGCCGCCGTGGTCGCCCGCGGCATGGGCAAGCCCTGCGTGGCCGGCACTGAGTCGATCAAGGTCGACGCCGAGGCCCGCCAGTTCACCGTGGACGGCAAGGTAATTAAGGAAGGCGACGAAATCTCCATCGACGGCACCACCGGCGAGGTCTTC
>CBJNAR010000901.1:0-2365 GCA_966434075.1 uncultured bacterium | reverse complement strand
CGGCGGGCCGGTTTCAAACCGGCCCCTACAGCGCGGTAAGGCGGCGGGCCGGTTTCAAACCGGCCCCTACGGCGACAGCGGGTCAGCGGGCGGCGCCCGCGCCGACGGGCGCTTCCAGGCGGTACAGCATCTCGCCCGCGTGCGGCACCAGCAGCAGGCCTTCGGCCTCCCGTCCGGCCCAGGCGTGCGGGTCGATGGTCCGGTAGTCGAGGTAGCCCAGGTTGACCAGGCGGCAGCGCTCCTCGGGGATGCCGGTCGCCAGCGTGACCTGGATGCGCGGGCTTTCGATGCCCGTGGCGGCGTCATAGGTGCCGCTGCCCTTGACGTGGGTGCTATGCGCGAGAATCCCTCCCGGCATATCCTTGAAACGATCCCACTGCTTCACGAAGTAATCGCGCACGTGGTACCCCACCTGGTCGATCAGCGCCCCGTGGGTGTACGAGATCTCGGTGATGTGCGGCGCGTAGATGATCACCTCGCCGCCGTCGGCCACCACCGGCTCGGTTTTGTACATGCCCTTGGCCGCCGTCCAGAGGTCGTCGTAGATCTCCGACGGCATCGACAGCACGCGCTGGAACGGGCGCGGCACATAGTGGATGTTGAGTTGCGCGGAGAGGTCGGCGGCGGCGCTCCAGGCGTCATAGACCGGTCCCACATACAGGCCATGCAGATCGGCCCCCTGCATCACCATCGCCGCGCAGACCGCGGGCTTCGGCACGAACTCCGCCGCCCGGTGGATCACCCGGCGCACCGGCGTATCCTTGACGCCGATCAGGCTCATGCTCGTCACCAGCGCGCCGAGCCAGTGGGTGAAGTTGACGATCTCGCCGCCGGCGATGCCGGGGAAAAAGTACTTGGCCCCGCCGGAGAACCCCACCACCTCGTGCGGAAACACCGGCCCGCAGATGATCAACTGGTCGTAGTCGAAGATCAGCCGGTTGAGCACCACCGGCACCTCGGCGGACAGCAGGCCGTCGCTGAGCCGCGCCGCCTCCTCGCGCGAGATGGTGCCGATGGTTTGCAGCGCCGCGGGCGTGTCCCAGTGATGGTTAAACACCGTCACGTTGGGGTAGCGCGTCGCGCGCTCGGCGGTGGGCACGCCCACCAGCCGGGCGATGGCATCCTCGGACATGGGCGGGTGAGTGCCCAGCGCGATGAGGTAGTCCAGCCGCGCCACCCGCCGCCCGATCTGCTCATACAGCAGGCGGAACATCAGCGGGATAGGCGCGGTGCGGGTGCCGTCGGGGATGATCACCAGCACCCGCTTGCCGTCGAGCGGCGTCGACTCCAGCCCGCGCGCCAGCAAGTCGCGCACGCTGCCGGCGCTCAATGTTTCGGTTGTCGATCCCTTTCCGATAACCATCGTGATGCTCCTTCGTGGGTCCGGCGCAGGCCGGGCTACACGCCGCTGAAGGCGCTGTAGCCACCGTCCACCGGCACGACGATGCCGTTCACGAAGCCGGCGCCGGGGCTGCACAGCCAGATCAACGTGCTGACCAGCTCCTCCGGTTCGCCGAAGCGTCCGGCAGGTGTATGGTCGATGACGAGTTGGCCGCGGGCCGTGAGCGACCCGTCGTCGTTGAGCAGCAGCGCCCGATTTTGCTCGCCGATGAAGAAGCCGGGCGCGATGGCGTTGACCCGCAGCCGCCCGCCGAACGAGCGCGCCAGTTCCACGGCCAGCCAGCGCGTGGCGTTCTCGACCCCGGCCTTGGCGACGCCGTAGCCGACCACGCGGGTCATGGCCCGCGCCGCCGCCATGGACGAGATGTTGACGATGCAGCCGCGCCCGGCGCGGGCCATGGCTTCGCCGAACACCTGGCTCGGCAGCAGCGTGCCCTGCAAGTTCAGGGCGATCACCTGGTCCATGCCCTCGACCGGCAGGTCGAAGAAGGACCGGCCCGGCGCCAGCGTGGCCGCGGGCATGTTGCCGCCCGCTGCGTTGACGAGCACGTCAACGCGCCCCCACTGGGCCACCACAGCCTCGCAGGCGGTTTGCAGTTGCTCGCGGTCGAGCACGTCCGCGGGCAGGGCCAGCGCCTCGCCGCCCGCCGCGGTGATGTCCTGCACCACCGCGGCGGCGTGCTCGCGGCGGCGGCCCAGCACGCCCACTTTCGCCCCGGCGCGCGCCAGGCCACGGGCCATTACCCCGCCCAGCACGCCCGTGCCGCCAGTGACGACGGCCACCTGTCCGGCCAGGCTAAACATCTCGGTCAGCAGGCCGGTCTCGGGGTCCGGCCCCTGCGGCTGCTGCGCTTGCGCCGTGGGCCGCTGTTTCGTTGTTTGCAAAGTTGCCATCTTCTCACCTGTTCCTTTAGCAGTCTACCACATCCATCTTGTCATTCTGAGCGCAGCGAAGAATCTCCGT
>CBJNAR010000900.1:0-2372 GCA_966434075.1 uncultured bacterium | reverse complement strand
GAGGAACGGACCTGATCTTTTCAGGTCGCCGCGCCCTGCCGTGTCTTCCGCCGTGCGGTGCAGCGCCCACGAGAGAAAGCATCGGCAGGGCAAACCAAGCGCCGGGCTGCGTATCGCAGCCCGGCGCTTTCGCATGTAAGCCGGGTAGTATGGCAATGGCCCATTCGGTTACGCATCTGCGCTCCTCGGTAGCCAGGGCCAACCTGCTATGTTGCAGATTAGTAATCTCAAAAGTCGCTTGTTGTGAAGATTTTGTAATGAAATGAGGCAGCATTTGTGCAATAAACTGTTGACGATAGGTGTATAATATCTGCAGCGGATCCCGTTGGGGCGCCATCGGCGCCAGATCCAGCTTCGTTGAGAGGAGGGTTATCACTACCTGGGCGGCGCACCCACAATATGCGCTATTCCACTGCCCCGCGCGTATCGTGCGGGTACTTCATCTAGCGGGCAGTTCCTCGCTGTCCATACCGCTTGGGACCTCCATCCACAGCGTTGGTGCCGCCGGGTATATCCGCTGCGATCCCACCCCGGCCACTTCGGCTGATAACCTCATATGTCTAGCCAGAGGAGTTTTCCGATGAAAAAGGGTCTCATTCTTCTTGCGGTCCTCCTGTCCACTCTGGGTCCGTTCGCCCTCACGCTGGCAGGCGGCTGGGCGCCCGCGGCGCGCGCCGCCACCTGCACGCCCACCGGTTTCTTCCGCGACAACACTAACATGACCGCCGCCCTGATCAATCCGGGCACCGTCACCGGCGAGGTGGACGCGACCGGCTGCAATATCGGCGTCTACTACGGGCCCGGCGCTTCCGGCACGGTGAGCGGGGCGGACATCCACGGCGCGAATTACTTCGGCGTGGTGAACGACGGCGCGACCATCAATATCCAGAACTCCGCCATCTATGACATCGGCGAAACGCCCTTCAACGGCACGCAGCACGGCGTGGGCATTTACTTTGTCCTGGGTAGCAGCGCCAGCGGCACGATCAGTGGTAACACCATCTGGAATTACCAGAAGGGCGGCATCGTCGTGAACGGCGTGGGGACTTCGGCCACCATCCGCGACAACGTCGTCACCGGGCTGGGTCCCGTCGGGTTTATCGCGCAAAACGGCATCCAGGTCGGCTATGGTGCCCGCGCCTCGGTGATGGGCAACACCGTCTCCGGTAACTCTTACACCGGCACGAGCACCGTTTCCGGGGGCATCATCGTCGTCGGCGGCCCGTGGTATGGCGAGGCGTACACGTTCGGCACGCAGATCACGGGCAACACCGTCGTCAATAACGACATCGGGGTATTCGTGACAAACCTGGCCGCCGACGGCTCCGCACCGGATGTAGCCACGAATATCAAGGTGGTGAACAACACGATCAGCAACGATGCCGTGACCAATAACTACGGGGGCTTCGGTTACCAGGCGGGCGTGTCCGATGTGGGCAACAACGACAAGATCATCAACAACATGATCTCCGGTGTCGGCTATGGACCCGACACGACTGATCACTATCTGGTGCCGATTGACGCGGATCAGTCGTTCACCAACCGGCCCAAGGTCCACGCCAACAAGTAGCCCGTCGGTAACATAAGCTGCATCCGCAGCACACGCGCCGCCCCTGGACATTGGCCTTATGGCCTGTCCAGGGGCGGTGCTCTGTCTCCGCAGAAACGTGCTACCTGACGACTGACGGCTGACGGCTGACGGCTAATGCCTCACGGCTGCTGCAAGAGCTGATACACCATCTTCGCCAGTTGGGCGCGAGTGGCGGGCGCGTCGGGAGCGAAGGTGCCGTCGGCGTAGCCGGAGAGGATGCCGTGGGCCGCCGCCTGCATGATGTACGAGTAAGCCCAGTGGCTCGGTGGCACGTCGCGGAAGCGTGGCGGCGTGCCGGGCGGCAGGGCGGACCAGGTCGACGCGCGGGTGATCAGCTTGGCGACCTGCGCGCGGGTGATCGGCGCGACCGGGCGGAAGCTGCCGTCGGCGTAGCCGTCCACGATGTCGTAGTGGGCGGCGGTCTCGATGTAGCCGTAGCCCCAGAAGGTGGGCGGCACGTCGTGGAAGGTGGGCGTAGTTGGGTAGCCGAGCGCCCAGTTCTGCGCCCGGCCCAGCATGGCGAGGAACTGCACGCGGTTGGTGCGCTCGCCGGGGTGGAAGGTGCGGTCGATGTAGCCGTAGAGCACGCCGCGGCAGTAGAGGGCGCTGATGTAGGGCCAGGCCCAGTAGTCGCGCGGCACGTCGCGGATGTCGGGCTGGCAGGGCGCGGGCGTCACGGTCGGTTCGGGCGTGGGCGCGCCGTAGGTCACGCGCATGGGCAGCGAGACGAGGGCGGGCGCCTCGGGCGGGCCGATGAACACCTTGCCGTCATACACGCCCG
>CBJNAR010000899.1:0-2385 GCA_966434075.1 uncultured bacterium | reverse complement strand
CGATGTTCGCCGCGCTGGACACCCTGCTGCGCACCCGCGGCGGCGTCCCCGGCGAGCGCCTGGCCTACGACCTGGCCCTGCTGCGCGCCATGCTGCTGCGCGCCCTGCCCCGCCGGGACGAAGCCGCCCGCCTCACCCATCTCTTCCGCCGCCTCGCCGCTCCGCCCGCCGGGCCGGAGGACGCCGAGGATCAGTAGCCGTAATCAAGGATCGGGTGGAATCGAGCAGTAAAAAGTGGCCGGGGAAGACAATCTTCCCGGCCACTGGTGAATAGTCGAAACGAACTTCCGCGCTAAGCGTGCCCCGTCGAGGGCGCGCGCAGGTTCTTGACCAGCGTGGCGGGCGGGGCCGCCTTCAGGCCGATGCGCATGGCCTCCACGAACGGGGTGCGCTGGAACCCGCCCCACTCAGCCAGCCGGGTGTCCTGCGTGGCGCTGCCGCCCAGGAGCATGTTGAACTGGTCCTGGGTGATCAGCGCGGGCAGCACCTTGTCGATGATAGGCACGGTCAGGCGCATTAGGGGCAGGGGCATGTGAACGATCAGGGCTTTCTTGCGCTTGGCCTCGACGGTCTTGCGCAGCATCCCGGTGAAGCTGAACGTCTGCGGGCCGCCGATCTCCAGCGTCTGGTTCACGGCCCGCGGGTCGTCCAGCATCGCCACCAGGTAGCGCGCCAGGTCGCGGACATACATCGGCTGGACCGGGTAGTTGCCGGGGCCGGGCACGGTCACGATGGGCAGAAGGGTGAGCATGTTGAGCAGGCCGGTGAAGTCGCCGCCGGGACCGATCAGGAACGAGGGGCGGAAGATAATATACGGCAGGTCCCCCGCGCGCAGGTACTCCTCGCTGGCCCACTTGTACTTGTAATACTGCGACACGCCCACCGACTCGCGCGTCGTGCCGAGCGCGCTCATATAGATGAACTTGCGCGCTCCGGCGTGCTTGGCCGCGTCCACCAGGTTGCGGTGGCCCGCGCCCATCACCTGCTCAAAGGTTTGTTCACCTTTCGCGCGGATAATCGACACCAGGTTGATCACCGTGTCCACGCCCTGAAGCGCGGCGGGGAGCGTTTCCGGCTGCGTAATATCGCCTTCGGCGGTGGCCCAGCCCTGGGCTTCCAGCGCGCGCCGCTTGGCCGCGCCGCGCACCAGGCAGCGCACCTGATCGCGCGGCATCGCCTTGTCCAACGCCTCCAGCAAATAGCCTCCGACGAACCCCGTCGCTCCCACCACCAGCAACATCTGAACGGCTCCTTTCGCCCGGCACCGGGCTACCCCGCGAACGCGTATCTATGTTGCTATTCTATCATCTTGTTCAATGTTTGTCAAGTCTAGTGTTCAACCAGTTACTGGCGCATATCCAGCACCTGGGCGTCGGTGAGGTCGCTGACGAACATGTGGCCCGGCGCGTGAGTGATCATGAAGGGCACGCGGGCGGCCACGGCCACAGCTTGCGGTGTGACCCCGCAGGCCCAGAACACCGGCACCTCGCCCGCATAGATCGGCACCGGGTCGCCGTAGTCGGGATGCGCCAGGTCGGCGATGCCGATGGCGGCGGGGTCGCCCACATGGACGGGCGCGCCGTGCATGCGCGGATAGCGCGCCGTGATCGCGGTGGCCTCGTCCACCCGGTCGGGCGGCAGCGGGCGCATGCTCACCACCAGCGGCCCGGCGAAGCGTCCCGCCGGGGTGCAGGGCTGGTTCGTGCGGTACATCGGCACATTCGAGCAAAGTTCGATGTGGCGCACGGGCACGCCCGCCGCCAGCAGGGCGCTCTCGAAGGTGAAACTGCAACCGATCAGGAAAGCCACCAGATCGTCGCGCCACAGGTCGCGGATATCGGTGCGCTCGTCCACCTGCACGCCGTCGCGGTAGACACGGTAGCGCGGCAGGTCGGTGCGCAGGTCGGCATCGGGGGCCAGGAGATGCGGCACCGGGTCGCCGGGCGCGGTCATTTCGAGCAGCGGGCAGGGACGCGGGTTGAGTTCGCAGAATTCGCGGAAAGCGGCGGCCTCGGCGGCGGGCAAGATGACCAGGTTCGCCTGCGCGGAGCCGGGCGCCTGGCCCGCCGTGGGGCCGGTAAAGGCGCCGGCCCGGATGGCGGCGCGCAGGCCGGCGGCGTCGTAGGTGGCGGCCCGCGGGGACGGTGTTTCAAGGGTCATATGTCGGCATCCCTTCGCGACGGACCGCACCGGCCGGCCCCCGACCCGGATCTCGCCTCTATCGCCGGCGGGCCGGTTTGAAACCGGCCCCTACAGCGGCGGGATCCTGGGGGCCGCGCCTATTGCACGGTCCAGGTGATGTAGGTTGAGCGCACCGTGTCGTTGTTCACGAACACGTCGGCGCGATAGATGCCCGGCGCCCAGGGCACGCTTTGCGAGAAGGCG
>CBJNAR010000898.1:0-2388 GCA_966434075.1 uncultured bacterium | reverse complement strand
CACCGCGCGGTCTTCGGTGTTGTTGATCTTCTCGCCGCCGAACATGGCCGCGATCTGGTCCTGGAGCCGGCATTCCTCGGCCAGCGCCAGCAGCAGGCGGATCGTCTCGTCGGTGACGCGGTGCTTGGAGTAGTCGAAGTAGAGGCCCACCGCCTCCGCGGTCAGGCGCTCGCCGCGGTGGGCATCGTCGGCGAAGAGGGTCCGCAGATGCACGTCTTTGATCGCTTCGTGGTGCGCCGTGAGGGCCTGCCAGGCCGGGCGCTCGGTCAGCCAGGTGGTGTTGGTAGTCATACTCGTCTCCTCGTCGGGAATGGACCCGATCAGGTTACCTCTCGGGGTCGCGGATGCGGGCCGGCGCCGCGCAGGGGCGCGGTCTAGATGCGGGATGTAGCATTGAGTGTGCCGCTGACCCGGCCCGCGGCAGGCCGATGGGGGCGCGGCGACCGGGCCGGTTTGTGCGGGGCAGGCACTTCGCCACGGCCGGTAGCTACCCGGCTACGCGCCGATCCCCTACCCCACCGAGTGACGCGCCGCCACGCGGAACCGGCGCTTGCGGTTGGCGGGAATCGCTATTTTCCGGCGAAGCGGGTATAATAGACCGGAAACACTTCGAGATTATCTATTGCCCCGGTGAGCGTGCGCGCTCACGAAGCGGCCCTGGGGCACAGGTACGGGAGATCATGCTGCTGGACGAGTCCGGTCCTCCCCCGTTTTGCATCGACAAGGAGGCAGCAATGTACGGAACCATCGCGCATGTGCGGGCCCGGCCAGGCATGGAAGGCCGGCTCAAGGAAGAAATTCGGCGCTTTGAAGAGGCGCGCACCCCCGGCGCCATCGCGTCCTATGTCTATCGCATGGACGCCGATTCCAACGACTACTATATTGCCGTGATCTTCGAGAGCAAGGCGGCCTATGTCGCCAACGCCAACAGCGCCGAGCAAAACGCCCGCTACCAGGCGCTGCTGGAACTGTTGATCAGCGAACCGGCCTGGCATGACGGCGAAATCGTGGCCGTGGCCTTATCACAGCACGACGGGCTGACGCTCGGCGCCGGGCAGGAGGCTGCCCTGGCTGCGGCCAACCTACAATAGCCACCGATAGCTGACCGATCCACTGCCGGGCTAAGGAGGGCCGCTATGAACGACACGCCGCCGCCTGCTATGCCGGCCGCGATCCGGGTCGCGGCCGGTGAGGACCGCTTCAGCGAACATCGGGGGCTGGGTATTAGCGTCATCGAGTTCAAGGTGGTACCCCAGGACAGCAGCGGTCTCTTCGTTATCGAAAACATCTTCCACGCCAGGGGCGGGCCGGCCCGCCACTTGCATTACGAGCAAGACGAGTGGTTCTACGCGCTGGAAGGCGAGTTCCTCATCGAGGTCGGCCAGGAAAGGATCCGCTTAAACCCCGGCGATTCCTTGCTTGCGCCGCGGCGGGTGCCTCACGTCTGGGCCCACACCGGTAACACCCGCGGGCGGATGCTGATCACGTTTATGCCGGCGGGCCAAATGGAAGCGTTTTTCCGCGAGGTGACGAAGGCCAACGCGATGCCGCCGCAGGATCCAGGGCTGTGGCGTGCCCACGGCATGGAATTGCTGGGGCCGCCTCTGGCGTTGGAATGAGGCCCCGGCCGGCAGGCGGCGTTACGCTGGGCTTCTGAATCTGCGCATCCGGGGCGTGCCGCGCTAGACCTTGCTGTAGATGCCCTGTTCGCGGCGCAAGAAATTTTGATCGACCAAAGCTCGGCGCAGTGTACAGTGGTCGTAGGCGTAAATGTCCTTCAGGATGGCATCCACTTCCCGTTCACTGTAGGTGCGGCCAGGCGCGAAAGCCCGCGCCACTTCTTCCAGCACATAGATCTGCTGCTTCAACCGGTCAGGCCAGGAAATCAGCCGGCCGTTCTGCATGAAGCGCGTGAGGGTCCGCGTCCGGTCGTCCTGGACTGGGCGAGCGGCGGGCGGGGCGACCTGGGTGTGGACCTTGTGCAGGGTGGCGATCACCTGGGCCATGGTCTGCATGTAAGCGCGATCGAAGGCAACGCGGGCGGGGCGAGGGTCGCGGCCCGGTTGCGCGGCTTCCCATTCCACGATCTGGATCAGCCCGGCGCCGGCCAACTGACGCAAGTCGCGCTCGACGGATGCCGGGGCCACAGGCGTGCGCTGCGCCAGTTCGGCCAGGGTCAGCGTGGGGAACGGCGGCGCGGCCAGGGCGCCAAGGATCGCCAGGCGGCCCGGCGCGGCCAGCGCCTTGCACAGAGTCAGCGCCGTTTCGAGGTGGGCGGCCTGGTCCGGGGTAATGGCGACGGTATAGGGCTCCGTGGCCGCAGCCTGGGTAGCGGCAGCGCTCATGGGTTTCTTCCTTTCCGCGTCTGATCGGCGCCACCGGCCGACC
>CBJNAR010000897.1:0-2394 GCA_966434075.1 uncultured bacterium | reverse complement strand
TGGGGAACTTCGCGGCGCACGTCGCGCCCAAGTGGCTGATCGCCTGGGGCCTGATCGTGGCCGGGGCGATCACGATGGTCATGGGCGCGCTGCCCAACTACTGGCTGCTGGTGGTCGCCATGGGTCTCGTCGGGCTGTCTGTGGGGCCGATTAACGCGGGGACGACGACGCTGATGCAGATCGTGGTGCCCAACCGGCAGTTGGGCCGCGTGGGCGGCGGGCTGGGCACGGTCATGGACACGGCGCTGCTGGTGTCAATGGGCCTGGCCGGGGTGGCGGCCACGTTCCTCGGCATCCCCATCGTGTTCTTGCTGGCCGGCATCCTCTGCGCGGGGTCGGGCGCCCTGGGCTGGGCGCTGCTCCCCGCGCTGACGCTGCGCGACAAGGTGCCGGACGACGGGCCGGCGGCGGGGCCGCCCGCGGACGTGCCCGCGGCTCGCGACCCGCTGGCCGTCGCTTAGCGGCTTTCGGCCAGCGTCGCCGCCGGTTCCGCGCCGGTGGCCGCCGGGGCGACGACCAGGCGCACCTGCGTGCCCCAGGGGTCCGGCGCCAGCACCGCGCCGCCCTCGCGGGTCACGGGGATGCCCGCCGCTTCGAGCCGCGCCACGACGCGATCCTGCTCGGCCTGATCGGGCAGCACGACGATGAAGTCGCGCAAGCCCGCGCGGCCCGCGGGCGGCGCGCCCCGGCCCCGGCTCTGCCACGTGTTCAGGCCCAGGTGATGATGATACCCGCCCGCCGACACGAACAGCGCGCTCGGCATGGTCGTCACCACCTCGAAGCCCAGCACGTCCACGTAGAACGCGGCAGCCCGCGCGATGTCGCCCACCTGGAGATGGACGTGGCCCATACGCGTCCCGGCGGGCAGGCCCGGCCCGGCGCTCGGATTGGGGCCGAGTTCGGCCATCAGCCCGTCCAGGTCGATGGGATCGGTTGCCATCTGAATCTGCCCGTTCAGGCGCGGCCACTCGGCGCGCGGCCGGTCGCGGTAGATCTCGATCCCGTTGCCGTCGGGGTCGGCCAGGTAGATCGCCTCGCTCACCAGGTGGTCGGCAAAGCCCTGCACCGGGGTCTGCGTCTCAATCAGGCGATAGAGCGCGCGGGCCAGGTCGGCGCGGGTGGGCAGCAGAATGGCGAAGTGATACAGCCCCGTGGCCGAGCGCGGCGCGGGCAGTGCCCCCGGCTGTTCCGTCAGCAGCAACAGGCCGGGACCGCCCTCCGGGCCCAGGGTCGCCGTCCCGGCGTCGCGCGCCAGGACCTGGAAGCCCAGGCTCTGCGTGTAGAAGCGGATGGATCGGTCGAGATCGGCCACGGTCAGCGCGACCTGGCCCATCGCCGTGTCGGGATGTAACACCGCGGGCACTGCGGCTTCCCCAAAATTAGTCATGATACAACCTCCTGCTGTGCGGCCCGCGGGCCTCACTAGAGTCAACGACAAAGCGACCGCGGAGCGATGGCGCCCCGCGGTCCACTTGCCGGATAACCACGCCGGAGCGACCCGGCAGTTGCTGCATTGGCGAATTAGGCGACTGGCGCGGCGACCGCTTCCTGCTCGGCGACCTCGGCGACCGGCGCCGGCACCGCGATCAACTCCACGTCCAGCGCGATCTTAATCTGCTCGCCGACCAGCACGCCGCCGGTCTCCAGCGCCACGTTCCAGTTGAGGCCGAACTCTTTGCGGTTCAGCGTACCGGTGACGGTGAAGCCCCAGTGGGTGTTGCCCCACGGGTCCTTGCCCTGGCCTTCGTCGGTGGCCTGGAAGCTGACCTCGCGGGTCACGTCCTTGATCGTCAGGTCGCCGTAGATCGTGTAGCGATCCGCGCCCGCACGCTCCACCCGCGTGCTCTTGAAGGTAATCGTCGGGTAGGTTTCGGCTTCGAGGAAGTCGCCGGACCGCAGGTGCCCGTCGCGCTGCTCGTTGCCGGTGGTCAGGCTGGCAGCCTGCAAGGTCCACGCGACCGACGAGCGGGTCAGGTCCTTCTCGTCCAGATTCACCGTGCCGGTAAATTCCGTGAACCGGCCGCGCACGGTCGAGATCATCATGTGCTTCGCCGAAAACTCCACCGAGCTGTGGGCGGAATCAATATTCCAGGTCATTATCATTCTCCTTATACTGGACCGGCTTCCGGGCCGATCTGCTGTTATCCTGGTGGGGCAATCCGTTATCGGGGGACTGCCTTCAATGGTTACAGTGTAGCAAGCGTTTGTCCCCACAAATGTCCTCGTGCCCGTCCTTATCCACGCCCTACCCGCCGGGATCGGGTCCCAAGTTATCGGGGTCGGTGTCGTCGCGGTTGGGACGGTGCGGCCACGGAGGCGCCTACCTGCGCGGTGCTGCCTCTGCCCGTTGTCACTCTGAGCGCAGCGAAGAGTCTCTTCATCCACAGGAGACGA
>CBJNAR010000896.1:0-2394 GCA_966434075.1 uncultured bacterium | reverse complement strand
ACTGGCGATCGAGGTGGTAAATACGCTATAAATATGGAGATCTAATCCCGGTGGTGCTGTAGCAGGACGCAAGCCGCGCCTGGTCGGTCATCACTTGGCGGGGTAGTCTCACAAAGGGCCGGCCATGCCCGGCAGTATGCCTAGACAAGGAACTAATTGAATGCGTATCAGGAAACCCGCCTGGATTTCCGTTGTAATGCTGCTGGCGGCAGTGGCCGTCTTATTCCCGGCGCGAGCCGGCGCCACGGCGCCCGCCGCGGGCAGCGCCGCGCCCGCGGCGCAGGGCAGTTGCCAGACTTTCCCCGAGACGGGCAAAACCGTCAGCCAACCGTTCCTCGACTACTGGCAAACGCACGGCGGGCTGGCCCAGCAGGGCTTCCCCATCGAGGAAACGGGCATGGAACAGTCGCCCACCGACGGCCAGGACTATCGGGTGCAGTATTTCGAGCGCGCCGTGTTCGAGTTGCACCCCGAGAACAAGCCGCCCTATAATGTGCTGCTCTCGCTCCTGGGCCGCTTCCGCTACGACGCCAAGTATCCGGGTGGCGCGCCCAACCAGCAGGCGAATACGGACCCCGGTTCGCGCCTCTTTCCGGAGACGGGCAAGCGCGTGGGCGGCAAGTTCCTCGCCTACTGGGAGAGCCACGGCGGGCTGGCCCAGCAGGGCTTCCCGATCTCCGATGAGTTCACGGAGGTGTCGGAACTCGACGGCAAACCATACACGGTACAGTATTTCGAGCGCGCCGTGTTTGAGTTGCACCCCGAGAACGCGCCGCCCTACGACGTGCTGCTGAGCCAGCTCGGCACCTTCCGCTTCCACGCGCTGTACCCGAACGGCTGGCCGCAGGCGCTGCTGGTCGCCAACGACTGCACCGCCCCGCCGCCCACGCACGACAGCGACGGCGACGGCATCCCCGACAACGCCGACAAGTGCCCGCAGCAGCCGGAGACGGCCAACGGCGTGTTCGACAGCGACGGCTGCCCCGATACCGTGCAGGACCTGATCAGCTTCGCGCGGGACGACATCAACAACTTCTGGCAGCAGACCTTCACCGCATCCGACCTGGACTATATCCCGCCGACCCAGTTCAAGGCGTATACCCAGCGCATCTCCACGCCGTGCGGGCGGGCCATGCTGGATAACGCCTTCTATTGCGAACGCGACCACGCGATCTACTATGACCTGAACTTCCTTACCCGGCAACTCCAGACCGACGGCGACTTCGCCCCCGTGACGATCATCGCCCACGAGTGGGGCCACCTCGTGCAGGCGGATCTGGGGCTCCTCGACAGTTCCCGCTACACCATCGACATCGAGCTCCAGGCCGACTGTTTCGCGGGCGCCTATGCCAAACACGCGGGCGAGGAGGGCTTGCTGGAAGAAGGCGACCTCGATGAGGGCGTAAACAACCTCTACAAAGCGGGCGACGAGAGCGACCTGCCCTGGTTCGCCGCGGGCGCCCACGGCCAGCCCGATCAGCGGGTGGGAGCCTTCCAACTCGGCCTGGACAACGGCGCCGATAAGTGCTTGCAGTAGGTCCGCCCCACGGCTTCGCGCCCTGACAGGCGTGATGCTGTCCAACCGAACATGACGAGGGCCGCCGGTGAATGATACCGGCGGCCCTTTGCTTTTAACAAAGCGTTCAGGTTTGATGCCCTCCACCGGCCCGCATCCTGAGTCGCGGGCCGGTGTTGCACCTGTAACCTGCCGGTTACAAGCCGTCACCCGCGCCGTCACGCCCCGGTGGTACATTAAATAGTGGTGGAATCGATCTTCAAGCGCGCTGCCCCGGCCCGCGCTATGAACCGGGCACGCACGCAACGTCGAGGAAGCGAGGGAGATTCGCTATGCAGCTGTCGATGGTAGTACGCATCCTCGGCCTGGCAACACTGCTGATCGGGATGCTACCGGCCGGCAGTGCCGCCGCGCCGCCCGCAGGCACCTGGACCGGCGCGGCCCCGCTGATCAGTATCACCGGCCCCACGACGGCCTTCCCCCTGCCCAGCGGGCAGGTGCTGGTCGCGGGCACAGCCAACACAAGCCAGGGCCAGGTGAGTACGCTCGAACGATACGACCCGGCGACCGGCCGGTGGACCGCCGGGGGCCCCTGGATCAACGACCGCAGCGGCTACGTGACCGCCGTCCTGAGCGACGGGCGGGTGCTGGCGGCGGGCGGGCTGGACAAGGACGGCCACTTTACCGGCGCGGCGGCGCTTTATAACCCCGCCGCGAATGCCTGGACATCCATCCCGCCGCTCCACACGCCGCGCTGGGGCGGCACTGCCACGCTGCTTCCCAATGGTCAGGTGCTCGTCCTCGGCGGGGTCGGCGACAACGGTAAGGGCGCGAACGCGCTCGCCACCGCCGAGCGCTACGACCCCGCGACGAACACC
>CBJNAR010000895.1:0-2402 GCA_966434075.1 uncultured bacterium | reverse complement strand
CCCGCGGCCAGCAGGGCCGTGTCGGTCGTCCACAGGGCATCCACATGTTTGCCGAAGGCTGTGGCGATCTGCCCCAGGGTGTTCGCGGGCAGGTAGGCGTTGACCTGGAAGACGAAGCCGCGCGACCAGTGGGTCCAGTCGAGGATCACATAGGGGTTGGTGATCAGGAAGACGGCGGCGGCGGCGACCACCATGCCCAGCGCCACGAGCAGCCAGCGCCCGCTCGTGGCCGGGCGGGGATCGGCGCGATGGCGGCGCCGCCAGGCCAGCAGCCAGGCGATGCCGACCGGCAGGGCGATGTAGAGGCCGTTGTATTTGGCCGCCGTGCACAAACCCACGGCAGCCCCGGCCAGCAGGGCGACGCGGCGACCGGGGTGCGTCGCCAGCCGCCAGGCCAGGGCCAGCGCCAGCAATCCGCAGGCGCCCACCGTCACATCGGTGACGAGGTAGTGCGAGTATTCGACGTGCAGCGGCGAGGTCAGCAGCAGGAAGGCTGCCAGGATACCCGCCATGCGCCCGAACATGGCCCGGCCCAGCGCGAAGCAGCCGGCCACGGCGGCGGCGCCCACCAGCGCGCTGAAGGTGCGCCCCCAGAGGTAGAGGCCGGGCGCCAGGGCGAAGATGTGGTTCTGGTCGGGCAGCGACTGCGGCCCCACGTAGTAGCCGCGCCAGGTGCCCCACAGCAGGTTGAGTTTGTAGATCAGCGCCTGGATGTAGATGACCAGCGACGGCCAGATGAACAGGTGCGGGTTCAGGTCGCCCGTCTTGACGATCTGCACGCCGGAGTCGACGATCTTCGGCTCGTCCACGTGCCCAACATAGGGCAGGGACCACTGGACGCCCCAGGCGCGCGCCAGCAGCGCCACGGCAATGATGCCGGCGGCGATGAACAGGTCCGGGTGCGTGCGGGGGGACAGGCGAGCAAGTGCGGCGCGCCGGCCCCGCGCCACGAGGGTCTCTCCCGCGGGCGGGGCCGGCACAGAGTTCGTGGTCACCGGGGCGGGCTTACTCCTGGATCCAGCGGTCGGTGTCGCGCGGCCACGAGGTCAGTTCGTCGTCCTTGAACCAGAGGCCCACTTCGCGGGCGGCGGCTTCCGGGTCGGCGGACCCGTGGATGAGGTTGCGGCCGGTCTCGACGGCCAGGTCGGCGCGGATGGTGCCGGGGGCGGCGTTGGCCGGGTTGGTCGCGCCGATGGTGCTGCGCGAGATAGCGACGGCGTTCTTGCCCTCCAGCACCAGCACGACCACCGGCGAGGAGGTGATATACTCGATCAGGCCGTTATAGAAGGGCTTGCCGACATGCTCGGCATAGTGCTCTTTCGCCAGTTCGGGGCTGACCTGCATCATCTTCATGCCGGCGATCTTCAGGCCCCGGCGCTCCAGCCGGTTCAGGATCTCGCCGGTCAGGCCCCGCTGCACGGCGTCGGGTTTCAGGATAATAAGCGTACGTTCCAAAGCGATAAAACTCCTTCAAGCCTTCAAGTAAGATCAGATAGGGGGCGGCGTGTCCCGGCTACATCGGGATTTCTTCACGGACGCGCTTGGCGGCTTTGCGCATCTCGATCCGAATCATACCCAGGTTCACGCCCCGCTCGGTGATCACGACGAGGATGAGATCCTCGGCCTCGATTAACTGGATCGATCCCTCGGCGGCTTCGATGATCGTGTCGCGCAGGGCGCCCACGCCGATCCGCTCGGCGGCCTTGGCGATGGTCCCGAACATGGCGGCGGACATCGCGCCCAGGACCTCGGCATCTTCATCTTCCAGCAGGGTGCTCGACACCACCAGGCCGTCTTTGCCCACCAGCAGGCCGCCGATTACGCCGTCGATGCGAATCAGATCTTCGACGATTTTCCTCACTCAGTTGCCCTCCCGTAGGCTACCAGATTAAGCGGAACCCCGCCCGGTCACGTGCGGGGTTCGAGTTTCGCGACAAAGACGCACCGGTGCCCGCCGGTGCCCCAGCAGGCCGTTTCCCGCACCTGGACGCGCTTGCCGGTCAGGGTTGCCAGCGCGCCCGCCAGGAACCCGGCCTCGAAGTGGCACAACGGCTCGCCCACGGCGGGCAAGCCCGCGGCGCTCAGCGTTTCGGCCAGTTCGATTTCGATGCTGTCGGCGCTCTGGCTCACGACGCGTGGCACCCCCAGGCGGAGTTCGGCCAGCGTGCGAAACAGATCGGCCGGGATGGTGAAGGTCAGGCTCTGCGCCCAGCGGCGCCCGGCCAGGTAGACGGCGCCGTTCAAGCCCGACCCGGCCACGGTGCCCAGGGCGCCGAGCCGGATCGCGCGGAAAGCGGCCACCGCGGCCGCCGGCCCCAGCGTGGGCCGGTCGACGGCGGTGATGTCGGGCATGCTCAGGTCGGCGGTGCCGCCCTCGGGGCCGGTGATTCGTTCAGGCTTTG
>CBJNAR010000894.1:0-2409 GCA_966434075.1 uncultured bacterium | reverse complement strand
GACGGCGGCGTCGCGCAGGCGCGTCTGGCGGGGGGTGGCGCCGTCGAGATGGACGCGCGGGTAGTAGAGCGCGGCCACGCCGAGCACAGCAGCCGGGCCGGTGAGCCCGCTGTAGCCCCAGAGTAATTCCGTGAGGCGGCGACTCAACTGGGGCAGGTCCACCTGCGGATCGTCCTGCAGGCGGGCCGTGAGATCGGCCAGGGCGGCTTCGGCAGTCGGGCCACCGCGTTGCAGGGCCAGGGCCTTCAGCTCGGCGAAAGTGAGCACGCGGGGCTGCCAGGCGGGCGCCGGCGCGGGCCGCCCGGTGCGCTCGCCGTAGCGGCGGGCCTGCTCGGCCACCTGGACCACGGCGGCGTCCAGCGCCGTGGCGACCACCCCGCGCAGGGCCGCCAGCACCTCGGCGGCGGTACGCGCGTAGCTGAGTACGTTGTAGGTACACCAGGCGGACACCGGCGTGGTCACGTCGTAATGGGGCTTGAGATCGATCTGCGTCAGGCAGGTGGGCGGCGGGGCTACCTCGCCCGCGGCACTGTCGCTTAGGGCGACGTTGCACTCGATGCGCCGGGTGATCTCGGCGGCGAGCAGGGTCGCGTTGATGCCGCCGAAGGGGTCGCCCGCGTGGGTCTCGCGCCCGACCACGTAGACCGAGGGCAACAACTTGCCCACGCTGCCCAGGAACACGGCGCGCCCGTCGTGTCCGTCGCCCCGGTCGCCCTCGGAATCGAGGTTGACGGCGGCGATCGGCTCCAGGCCCCACTCGCGGGCCAGCCCCGGCAGCCGCAGCACGGCGGCGCGCATGCCGTATGATGTAGCCTCCTCGTCGGGCGTGGTCATGAAGAGAAGGTTGCCGGTGCGCTGGGCGCTCTCGGCGAAGCGGTAGAGCACGGCGATGCCCGCGGCGAGGCCGCTTTTCATGTCGAGCGCGCCGCGGCCCGGCAGGTAGTCGCCGCCGCGCAGGTCGGCGCGGGCCAGCGTGTCGGTCTCGTTGTCGCCGCCTTCGGCCTCCAGGGCGGCGCGCAGGCGGGGCAGCAACGCCAAAGGGTCGAAGGCCCACGGTTCCAGATCACCGTAGTTGGCGGCGCTGACCACGTCATAGTGTCCGGCCAGCACCACCGTGGCCGGGCCGCTACCGCGCACCAGGGCGAAGACGTTGGCCCGCCCGTGGGGGTCATCGGGGATCGGTTCCAGGCGCAGGTGCGCGGGGTGTGCCTGGAAGTAGGGATGCGCCGCCAGCACGTCGCGGATATAGCCCGCGAACTCCCGCTCGCCGGGCGTGCCGGTGACGCTGGGGAAGCGCACCAGGGTCAGGGTCAGGTCGCGCACCTGGGTCAACCAATCGTGGCTCATTCAGATCCTCATGGGTGGGCTTGGGGTCGTACGGACATGGTGCGACTATAGCACGCTGGGCGGAGTCCAGTCAATGCCGACCGACCTCTCGCCCCGGCCCCTCTCCGCGGCGGAGAGGGGAGAGCGGGCGGAACGGATCGGGAGCAGCATAGATCAGGCGTGCGGTACGTTTCGTTGATCTGATGAGGCAGGCAGCTGATATCGATCAGCCGGTGGATGGCGCGTGGCGCTGTCCGGTGCAGGAGGGAGCGATTCGCATGGCGCGGGTAAGCGTGCAAGAGGCACACGAGTTTGAGCGGAGCATTACGACGACGGTGGGGGCGGCGTATCTGCTGTACTTGCCGGAGGGCTACGCCGGGGCGCCGGACCGGCGCTGGCCGCTGATCTTGTTCCTGCATGGCCGGGGCGAGTCGGGCAGCAACCTGGCGCTGGTGAAGCGGCATGGACTGGCGCGGCGGCTGGAGGAGGGGCTGGCGCTGCCCGCCATCGTAGTCTCGCCGCAGTGCCCTGCCGGATCCTGGTGGTCGACCGATGTGCTGAGCGCGCTGCTCGACGAGATCAGCGAACGGTACCGCGTGGATGCCGACCGGGTGTATGTGACCGGGCTAAGCATGGGCGGGTTCGGCACCTGGGCGCTGGCGTTGCGCTACCCCGACCGCTTCGCGGCCATCGCGCCGGTGTGCGGCGGGGGCGACCCGGCCCGCGCCTGTGCCATCCGCCACGTGCCGGTCTGGACGTTCCACGGGGAACTGGACGACGTGGTGCCCTTCGCACGGTCGGAGGAGATGGTGGCGGCCTTGCGCGCCTGCGACGGCGACGTGCGCTTCACCATCTACCCGGAGGCGCGGCACGACTCCTGGACGGCGACCTACGCCGACCCGGAGCTCTACGCCTGGCTGCTGGCCCAGCGTCGGCAGGGCGCGGCAGGCGCGGGAACCACGGGATGAGACCAGGCCGATTTTCCTTGACATAAGACGGTATGCCGTCCAGATAATTCTGCCGGAGCGGGGTGGAGGGTGCGCGCATGGAGTCGATGATCAGCAGCGTGGGGGCGTTTATCGC